>CBFHVG010000049.1:0-52600 GCA_965659005.1 uncultured Balneolaceae bacterium | reverse complement strand
GCTGGATTCCATAATAACGAGCCCTAAACGTCTAGTGATTGGCCAGTTGCGGCACCACCCATAGACAAATTAAATGATCCTGCGCCTTGCATCACATGGCCGGCTGACCAAATAAGAGTGATGAGCTTAGCATTGAACATGCTATAAGAGATATATATTTTTTCATGGCCTGTTCCTTTATTTATTGTCAATCTTTGTGACTCAGTACCAAGGCCATAAAAAATAGGCCCTGGTAAAGGCCTATTATTAATTGTTTAACTAGGTGAAAATAATTTGGGATCCTGCTGCTTTTTCATAGAAATCGCCAACAGTAATAATTTCATCTACTTGTTCGCAGAAATCATCTTTTGATAAATGGAACATATCTACCGTTGCTTTACAAGCGTAAATTTCTGCCCCTGTATCGTGAATCATTTCTACAAATTCGCGGATAGGTGGAATGTCCAGCTTTTCCATCTCTTCCTTCATTTTGTGAGTAGCAAAAGCTGACATGCCTGGAAGTCCGCCAATCATGGTTGGAATATGCATTGCTGGATTACCTACTGTGGCTACCTTGATATTATCCATTTTCTTGTCAATTACAGCTTCCATACCAAAGAAAGTGAAGAAAATATTCGCTTCAATACCTTCCATTCTGGCACCATTTGCCATAATTAGTCCAGGATAAATGGCTTCCAATGAACCTTTAGAAATGATAATTGATACTTTTTCGATTGGCTTAGGTGCATTTACAGTTTCACCAACCTCTTTGTCGAATAATTGTTCTTTTGTAGTCATAATCTTCTCCTTAAATACATCCTTTTGGTTTGGGTAGTCCTGCGATTTTTGCAGCTTTCTTAGCCGGCCCTTTTGGGAATAATGAGTAAAGTTCCTTAGTAGCTACCCCACTTTGTTTAGTGAGTTTTCTTATTGAGGGAGCATCACCTTCTTTTTCATACTCATCTCGCATGTAATTTATAACGACCCAATGGCGATCTGTTAATTCACCAACTTCCAGTTCATTAGCAAAAAGTTGTGCTAATTCTGGCGACCAGTCTTCCCGATTGGCAAGATTCCCATCCTTATCTAACTCAATGGTTTGTGTGTTAAATTCTAAAGTTTCCATAATTATTTCCTGCTTTAATTTTTAGACTGTTTCTAATTCATTTTCTTCTTTGGTATCTATTTTAGGGACATATTTCCCTGCCATTGACATCTCTGGTTCCATCGGTAAGTCACGACCTTTCAGAAGTGCATTCCAGTAAAACCATTTGAAACCCATTTTTCCCAGATGATTCATTCTAGATTCTTTTAATAAGCTGAATGGACCAACTTTTGGGATTGGAAATTTTCCCGGGAGAGGCTCGGTCTCATAATTGAAATCGATGAGTAAACCTTTTCCATCGCCAGATTCGATGAAGCAGTTTGCATGACCATCGAATTCTGCTTCTAATGGTTTCCCATGAATGGCGGAAAGAATATTTTCAAAAAGTATATCTGCTTCAAAGTGAGCAACAGATCCTGCTTTTGATGAAGGAAGATTAGTAGCATCACCAATTACAAAAATGTTCTCATGCTCATTTGATTGAAGTGTATGCTTATTCGTAGGTACAAAATTCAGTTCATCTCCAAGTCCGCTGTTTTCAATTACAGATGAACCCATGTTTGTAGGGATTGAAACCAGAACATCAAACTCTACTTCCACTTCATCCCATGAAACAATTTTCTTTTCCTCATTATCAACACGACCAATATTAAATTCTGTGACGATATTGATATTCTTATCCTCGAGGAATGTCCCTAGTTCCTGAGCTGCTATTGGTTTTGTAAAAGCAGCATCTAGTGGAGTCACAAGTGTAATCTCTACTTTATCTCTCATTCCCCGTTTTTTGAAGTAGTCATCTGCCAGGAAGACAAACTCAAGAGGAGCAACCGGGCATTTAATAGGCATTTCAGCAATATTCAGAACCAGCTTCCCGCCTTCCCAAGTTTTAAAGAATTCTGATAGTGCAACAGCACCATCCAAAGTGTAAAAATCGAAAATCGACTTTCTCCAAAGGTCTCCCTGAAGACCTTCTATTTCTGAAGGCACTATATCTGTACCTGTTGCAATTATTAAATAATCATATTCGATTTTGTCTTCATTCGATAGTATCACAGAATTTGATTCTGTGTCGATGTTTTCAATTTCTTCAATAATGAAATTCACATCTTTAGGTAGGTATGATGCTTTCGGTTTTACAACATCTTCTTCCGAATAGACGCCGAAGGGTATAAAAAGAAAACCTGGCTGATAATAATGATCCTCATTTTTATCAATAATGGTAATATCCCACTCATTTTTATCGAGTTCTCTTCGAAGCTTATTGGCCATCATTGTGCCAGCTGTTCCTGCACCTAAAATGACTAGCTTTTTCATGGTTGACCTCCATTAAATTATTAAGCATGCATGCTTTGATGTCTAGCTAATTGTATATCTTTGATATGAAAGAATTATGAAGATTCCGCTTCATAAAGCCTCAACAGAAAACGCATTCAGATGACAGGAAAGCATGATTTACATTACCCAATTGGTAAATTTTCAGTACCTGATTCATGTTCGGTAGCAGAATTGGAGAACTGGATTGAGGACATCAGAGAATTTCCAGTTAAGCTGAAAGAATTAATTCTTCCTCTTTCAAGTATTGAACTGAACTGGAACTACAGACCCGGTGGCTGGAATATCAAGCAAGTTATTCATCATTGTGCAGACAGCCACCTAAATGCATGGTGTAGGTTTAAACTTGCATTAACAGAAGAAAAGCCGACTATTCGACCATATTTTGAAGCTAAATGGGCTGAATTACCTGAAGCAAACTTAGATGATATTTCAGATTCCCTGATTTTACTTGAAGCCTTACACCGAAAGTGGGTAAGAATGCTTGAGTACATGAATACATCAGATTATAAACGTACTTACCTACATCCGGAACATGGTTCAGAGTTCAGATTAGATCAGGTTCTGGCAAATTATGCCTGGCACTGTAAGCATCATCTGGCTCACATTAAGCAAGCCATAGAGGCAAAAGGGTCCTATAATTAGTTCTTTAAACTGGCTTGAAGATCTTCCCAGTCTTTCAAGAAACGCTCCAGACCACTATCAGTTAAAGGGTGTTTTAGCAGAGCCTTTATCACCTTGAGCGGCATTGTTGATACATCAGCTCCCAATCTTGCTGCTTCAACAACATGCATTGGATGGCGAATACTGGCAGCCAGTACTTCAGTTTCATATCCATAGTTCTGATAAATACCTACGATATCAGCTATTAATTCCATGCCATCATGAGAAATATCATCCAGTCGACCAATGAATGGAGATATGTAAGTCGCACCTGCTTTTGCAGCTATTAGCGCTTGAGTAGGCGAAAAGCAAAGTGTACAGTTTGTTTTTATCCCTTCTTCACTGAATGTTTTTATAGCTTTAATACCATCCGCAATGAGTGGAATTTTTACCACAACATTATCGGCGATTGAAGCTATATGACGACCCTCAACTAACATCTCATCATAAGTTGTTGAGATCACTTCAGCAGATACATCTCCTTCCACTAGGTCACAGATTTTAGCAACATGTCCTTCAAAATCTCTTACGCCTACCTTAGCACATAGACTTGGGTTTGTGGTTACGCCATCAAGTACACCAAGTGCATTTGCTTCTGCGATTTCTTCTAGGTCAGCTGTATCAATAAAAAATTTCATAAAAAGGTATGAATGTCGGTTTAGATTGCATGGCGAAAATAAGAAATCTAGCCCCACCAATCACCACCCTTTTTAATTGGCTTTAATTCGACCTAAACCAATGTATTACCGTCTTTTACAAGAATTATAATTTAATACCGAACGTTTACGAGAGAATTGGCGTCTTTTCATCGTCAAAGCTAAACAAGAAACATTATTTAATTAAATAGGCTACCGTGAAAAATTTTAAAAACATTGCTGTTCTATCCTTTATTGCCATGGCATTGGCTTGCAGCAAATCTGATGATAACGCAAACCAGGTTCAGCCAGGAGCTGGTGGGTGGGCAAGTTTTGCTGCCGGTGGCCGAGAAACAAGCGTTGAGGTTATCACTGCTGAAAGAGGATTTATTGCAGATCAAGTTAGATCATTTGGTACTGTTCAGGCTCAACAACTAGTTACGGTAACTCCTCAGGTTTCAAACCGAGTAACAGAGCTTTATGCAGACTTAGGGGATGAAGTAAAAAAAGGTCAGGCACTAGCTAAAATTTATGATGTGACACTAAAGGACCTATATAATCAGGCAAAGGCACAAGTTGGTCAAAGCAGAGTTGCGCTTGAAAGAGACAGCACCCAACTAGACAGACAAGAACAGGTGCTAGACAAAAAGCTTATCGCTCAGTCTGAGTTTGATGTGACTTTCGCAACCTATCAAAATGCTTCAGCTCAATATGAATCAGCACTAGCTCAATTAACTCAAGCCGAAGAAAACCTTGCTAATACAATTATCAGATCACCGGCATCAGGAGTTATTGTTAGTAGAACCATAGAAGTTGGAGATTTAGCAACCACAGGTCAGCCTGCATTTGAGATAAACAGTGATATTGGCTACCAAACGAGATTATTTCTCCCAGTTCAGGATTGGAAGGTGGTTAACATTGGGCAAGAAGTTAGTTTAAGAGCATCAAATGAAGCTGAAGCAACTGTTACTGGTGTAGTATCCAGAAAAAGTCCAAGACTTGACCCAACTACAGGATTAGGTGAGGTCATAGTAACACTTAACTCTACAGGCGAATCAATTTTTGCAGGTGTTTTAACTGAAACCAGTATTAATATTCAAGTGAAGCCTCAGGCTCTAATTGTGCCTCGTGGAGCACTGGTTGAGAAAGTTGAAACTGTTGTAGAACCCGAATCAAATACTATTCAGCTTAAAAAATCTTATTCTGTATTTGTCGCACAGGGCGATACCATGGCAGTTCAAAGACCCTTAACACTCGGTATTGAACAGGGTGATAAAATTGAAGTATTAAGTGGCCTTAGTGCTGGTGACAAGATCATTGTTACTGGTCAGCAGGGTCTTAGAAACCGAGCGAAGATTAAAGTAGCAACAGGTGAGAACTTCATTACACCTGATGAACTTAAAATTGCCAACCAGGAAAATGGTGGGAATCGTGGAGGTTGGGACGCCAGTCAAAGACCTGGACAAGGTTCAACAGCTCAACAAACCGATTCAACTAATACTGGTGGCGAGAATACTGGAGTCAGAGCAGGAAATAGACAGGGACGTCAGGGTGGTAATCAATTATTCGCCAGCTTAAGCGAAGACGAACAACAAAAAATTCGCACAAAAATGCAAGGGATGTCGCCCGAAGAACGACGTAAATATATGACAGCACTCAGAGATAGTGTTCAACAAGCTAACTCTTCAGGAAACTAATTGAATGGGTAGTCTGTCAAAACTGGCTGTAGACCGGCCTATTACTTTCTTAATGATCAGTCTTATCATGATTGGTTTCGGAATTTTCGGAATCACTCAATTAAGACTGAATTTATATCCGGATGTTTCTTTTCCAACCATAACGGTATACACTGCTTATGATGGTGTAGCACCTGAAGACATCGAAACACTGGTAACTCGTCCAATCGAAGAGAATATTGGTTCGATTTCAGGTATACGCCGAGTTCGTTCTCTATCGAGCCAGGGTGCATCTGTTGTTAAACTGAATTTCAACTGGGGAACTGATCTATATGAAGCTGAAAATGATGTAAGAAAACAGCTTGGTTTCGTTTCAAGAAGTATACCCAGAGATGCTGAGACTCCATTAGTGTTCAGTTATGACCCGAATCAGGAACCGATCATTGTATTAACGGTAACCTCTGATGCAAGAAGTCCACGTGAGCTAAGAACTTATGCCAGCCAAATTCTTGAACAGCGTATTGAAAGAATTAATGGTATTGCTTCTGCTGAAACATCTGGCGGGCTTGAAAGACAGATTAATGTGACGATCGACAACGAGAAGATGAGGCTCTACAATCTGAGTATTTCTGAAATCTCAACCAGATTAAATCAGGAAAACATACAGGTCCCAGCTGGTCAGTTAATTGAGGGGAATACTGTTTATTCTCTCAGAACCCTAGGTGAATTTAAATCAGTTGACCAGATAGCAAATACTGTAGTTGCTGTGCGTGAAGGACAATCACTTTTTCTTCGTGATGTTGCTACCGTTGACGATGGCATTGCACAGCCCATCGGTGGTGTAAATGTAAATGGTGAAGATGGAGTAATTATCAACATTTACCGACAATCGGATGCAAACGTAGTAAATGCTGCTTCTAATGTCATAGATAATTTAGAAGATATTAGAAAATCTCTCCCTCTTGATGTTGAGATTAATGTCCTCACCAATAAAGCTGAGTTTATTAAGCAGTCAATCACCAATCTATTTTTAACTGGTCTTCAGGCTGTTGTACTTGTAGTATTGATATTATTGGTATTTCTAAGGAGTGGTAGATCAGCAACGATTATTGCTATATCAATTCCAGTATCTATCATTACAACCTTTGCGGTCATGAGTTTTGCGGACCTGAGTTTAAACATTATCTCTCTTTCAGGTCTGACTCTTGCTGTGGGAATGGTAGTGGATGATGCGGTAGTAGTTCTTGAAAACATATTCCGTTTCAGAGAACAAGGAACTGAACGTAATCAGGCTGCTGTATTTGGGGCAAAAGAAGTTGCCGTGCCGGTCGTAATTTCGACTCTAACAACACTTGTTGTATTCATCCCAATACTCTTTGTACCTGGAATTGCAGGATTCCTGTTCCGTGATCTGGCACTTACGATTTCTTTTTCTTTAACGATTTCTTCACTAGTGGCACTTACGCTGATTCCATTAATGACATCTAAGTTCTTTAAGGATGGAACAGAAAGTTTCGAATCAAACAATGCACTATCCAAAAAATTAGGTGTCGCATTAGATAAGATGGAATCCTGGTATTCAGAGAAATTGAATAGAGCGATTAATAAAAGCTGGACTGTTGTTCTTACAGCCATGGCCTTTTTTGTTGTTACTATCCCTCTTTTCTATCAGCTTGGAGGTGAATTTTTCCCAAGGGTTGATGAAAATGCATTTATTCTGGATGTAAACAGAGAGCCTGGTGTTAGTTTATTAGAACTCAAAAGATCTATAGGTCAGGTAGAAAGCATTATTCAGCAAACTGTTCCTGAAGCCCGCTTGATTGTTTCTGATTACGGTGATAAAGAAGGTGTTGAGGGTGCAGATAATCCTGGTGGATTTAATGGAACTGTTCGGGTTGAACTGGTTCCACAAAATGAAAGAAAACGATCTCAGTTCGAAATCAGCTCCAAATTACTTGAAGACTTAAATATTGTACCGGGAGTAGATATTCAGGAAACCATTGATGATCCCCTTTCACCGGATGGAGAAAATGGGTTGATCGTTCAGGTTTATGGTTTCGATCCGGATATTCGAAAATCTTTATCTGATGGAATTAAAGAACGTTTAGTTGACATCGACGGTGTTGTTAGCGCATATAGTTCTTCAGACCAGGGTCGTCCTGAGTTAAGATTGATTATGGATAGAGAACGTATTTCTCTTGTTGGTCTTAATACCAATAATGTTGCCTCTGCGGTTTCAGATGCTGTTCAGGGAAACATTGCTACCAGCTTTGTTGACCAGGGAATTGAATTCGAAGTACTAGTTGAGCTGGATCCAAGAGATAAAGCTCAGTCTAATGATCTGGAAAACGTTCAAATTCAGACGCCTTCAGGAGTTTGGATGCCATTAAAGAATTTGGCTAGAATTGAGCGATATAGTGGTCCGACTAATGTTCTTAGAATTGACCAGGAACGTGTTACTGAGATCAGAACTGAGCTTGATGGTATTGATCTTAAAAATGCTTCATCAACTGCAAGAGTTGCTCTTTCTGATCTTGAATTTCCAGATGGATACCGATTCGAACTAGCTGGTTCTGCTGAAGAGCAGGAGGAATCATTTAACTTCCTGATGCTCGCATTCCTGATAGCAGGAATCCTCACTTATATGGTTATGGCATCTCAGTTTGAAAGCCTTGTTGAGCCATTCATCATCTTTATTACAATTCCTCTCGCACTATCTGGTGTGCTAATCATCCTCAGGTTAACAAGTACATCCATTAGTGTTACTTCAATGGTAGGTTTGATCCTTCTATCAGGTATTGTTGTGAATAATGGTATTGTAATGATTGACTATATCAAGATCCTACAGTCCAGAGGAATTGAAAGAACAGCAGCCATTGTAGATGGTGCAACACGAAGACTGCGTCCAATTTTGATGACAGCTTTGACAACTATATTATCGATGGTACCGCTGGCTCTAGAACTTGGATCCGGGTCTGAAACATGGAGCCCTATGGCCAGAACGGTAATTGGCGGTTTAACCATGTCAACATTTCTAATGCTCTTTGTTGTACCATGTTTATACAATTTGATAAATAAGGGTGTTGCAAGCTTAGGTCTTGATGCTGTGCATAAAGACGATCCGTTGGCTAATGAATTAGAAACTGCATAATGGTGTAATTATGAAACAATTTTCAGTAACAGGCGGGATTTTAAAAAGACCTATAACTGTAATCATGGTTACTTTGATCATGATTGGCTTTGGGATTTTCTCTTTAACGAATTTAAGAGTGACCCTCTTCCCTTCTATAAATATCCCAGTATTAGCCGTTAGTACAGGTTATGCAAACGTTTCACCTGAGGATATTAACCGAATAATTGTAAATCCGATAGAAGGTGCTTTATCTGGTATTGAAGGAATTGAATCTCTTGAAGCAAGAATAAGTCGTGGTAATGCATTCATTATCATGCGCCTATATGACGGAACTGATATTCGCCGTACAGAACTAAAGGTTCAAAAAGCGATTGACCAAATTCGGGATGAACTCCCGGTTCAAGCTCGTGAACCAGTAATTTTCCAGTTTGATCCTGAAAACCGTCCGGTAATGCAGTTAAGTATTAATTCAGATGTACGTGGTCTGGACGAACTAAGAAATTTGGCCGTTGAATTGGTTGAACCACGACTAGAGCGAATTGTTGGGCTGGCCTCTGCAGATACACGCGGCGGTCTTGAAAAAAGGATTTATGTGGATATTTCACCAATGGCTCTCGCTCAGCATAATTTAGTTCCTCAGGACCTCGAAAACGCGATTAGTTCGAATAATACTCAATTACCTATCGGTGATATTATTTCGAATAACATTTCATACAGTGTACGGGCTCAATCCATTTTTAAATCGATAGAAGAAATTAAGAATACAATCATTCGAGTGTCCGATAATGGCATTCCCATTCGAGTTGAGGATGTTGCTGAAGTAACAGATGGATTTACAGAAGTTACTTCGTTGGTGGAAGTAAATGGACGTTCATCAGTATCCATCGAAATTCAAAAAAACTCAGACGCAAATACACTTGATGTTGTAAATGCAGCTAAGGCAGCTGTACCAGAAATTAATGAGGTGCTACCTCCAGGTGTTGAACTGAGAATTCTGTCTGATGAAGGACGCGTAATTGATGATTCCATAAACAACTTAGCTCAATCAGCATTAATAGCTCTTATTGTTGTAGTGGTAGTAATCCTGATATTTATGGGTGGCTGGAGAATTTCACTTGTAGTCGCTACATCAATTCCAGTTTCCATTGCTGCAAGTTTCGCAGCAATGTATGCGACGGGGCTTTCTCTAAATATTTTTACGATATCAGCCCTTGCCCTAGCTATTGGGCTACTAGTCGATAATGCCATTGTGGTTACTGAAAGTATTGCAAGAAAACTTGAGGATGGCCTTACTCGATACCAGGCAGCGCTTCAAGGCACTAATGAAGTAATAGGTGCCCTATTCGGGTCTACTTTAACAACTTTGGGTGTTTTTATACCAATTATTATGCTCAGTGGTTTCCAGGCTGCTGTTTTCAAAGAGTTTTCATTGACGATCAGTTTTGCAATCGGTATATCATTTATAGCATCCATCATACTTGTTCCGGTTCTTTCTGTTCTTGTACTAGATGCCGATCAATTTGAAAGACAAGGTTTCACTTTTCACTGGATTCAAGGTCTTGAAAAGGGATATGGAAAAATACTGAACTGGTTATTACATCATAAATGGGTACCAACACTTATGATGGTTGGAATTATCGTCGGTACAGGATATATGTTCACAGTTGTTGAAAAAGAAGGATTCCCTGAAACTGATTCAGGAGAGATTGATGTAAGGCTTCGACTCACAGAAGGAACAAAGCTCACAAAAACTCTTGCTGTCATGGAACAGTTTTATAATAAAATGGATGAGCATGAGGAAGTTGAGACGATAGTTTCTTCTATTGGAAGAAGTCGATGGGTTGAACAAACCAATGCGGGTAGCTTCAGTTTAACACTGATATCCCAAAATGATCGAGATCTCACTACAGCAGAAGTAGCAGAAAAGCTCAAGGATGATCTGACATTCCCTGGTGCTACTGTTAATGTATCTGTCGCCGGTGGTCAAAACTTTGGTGGACGTGGTTTTAGGGGAGGTAGCCGATCAATCAGACTAAGTCTTGTTGGACCTGAAATTGAGGAACTACAGAAAATTTCCGCTAAGATTGAAGAAAGGTTAATTAATGATCCAAATATTCTGGATGTAGATAATGGACGTACGGATCCTACTCCTGAACTTCAATATGTAGTAGATCGTGAAAGAGTTGGGCTATTAGGAACCAATATCCAGCAGGTTGCAGGAGCTTTAAGAACTCAAACGCTTGGAAATCAAGCCGGATTCTATAGGTATGAAGGAAGAGAAATACCAATACAAGTGAGAATTCAGAAAGATGCCCTTAAGTCTCGTGAAGATCTTTTCGACCTGGAAGTTTTTGAGGTTAACGATCAGAGAATTCCAGCCATAGCTGTTGGTCAGTTTATTCCAACAAAAGGGGTAGATTCGTTTCAGCGAAGAGATAGAGAAACCATACTCGATCTTAATATTCAGGTTAGAGGTGATGCAAATGAATATAAGCCTGTAATCGTCAGCTTCCTCCAAAATGAAGTTGTACTACCAGAAGGCTACCGATATGAGTTTACAGGTGCAACCAGTGCGTTTAGTCAGGACTTTGGTCAGTTTGCTTACGCAGGTTTGGGGGCAGTGATTCTCATGTTCATGATTATGGCTTCATTATTTGAAAACTTTAGAGATCCATTTGTGATCTGGCTTACTTTATTCATGGCTGGCTTTGGGGCATTACTCACTCTCATTCTTACTGATACTGCTTTGAGTTCAACTGCTCAGGTAGGTCTTTTTATGCTGGTTGGTATTATTGTGAATAATGGGATTGTATTGGTTGATTTCATGCACTTGAATACCAGAGGAATGGAATTCGACTTGAAAAGAGAATCTGAATTTATGCAGGGTATTCTTGAAGCCTGTAAACGAAGAATGCGTCCAATACTTCTTACTGCCTTAACAACCATATGCTCTATGGTCCCACTTTCACTTGAATTGGGTGCTGGTGCTGAAATTTGGTCGCCGTTGGCTGTTGCCGTTATTGGTGGTTTAGGATTTGGTGTGATCTTCACACTCTTTATTACACCGGCATTGTCGGTGGGTCTAAAGCAGGTTATTTTGTTCTTTCAGGGTATTTATGCAAAGATTCGTGGGAAGAAAAATCAACTTCAGGTTGAATTAGCTTAAGAAATTTGAATCTTAGATGGACATCAAGCGTGTAAAATCCTATAATTCGAGAAATCAATAAGGATTCTACCATGAGCAAATCATCAAATTTTACTTTAGGCGTAGTTACAGGAGCAATGGTTGGAGCAATAGTAGCTCTTCTATATGCACCTGATACAGGCGAAAACACACGAAATCGGTTATCATATCAACTGAGTAAATACTCAGATGAATTGAATAGTCTGATTGACAAGCTAAGAGAAGAAAAAGAACAGCTGGTTTCAGAAGCTAAAATCAAAGGCGATAAAGTCGTTGAGGAAGCCAGAGAACGTGCAGAAAATCTCATCGATGAAGCCGAGAATCTTCTCCATTCAATAGAAGAAGCCAGAAGAGGCTAATTACAGATTCATCTTTACTAGCAGAAACAAAAAAGGCTTCCACCAGGGAAGCCTTTTTGTATTTCGGGATCAGTATAAAACTGATCTTTAATTTTCAGACATTTAGTTTTCCTCGGTCGTATCAGCTGAGTTATCTGCACCCAATGATTCAAATACATCATCAACTGCAGCTTCTTCAGCATCCATTTCAACTTTGGAACCAACAATGATATCATTGTACTGATTAAGACCTGTACCAGCAGGTACTTTGTGTCCAACAACCACATTCTCTTTAAGACCTCGTAAGAAATCTTTCTTAGCTTCAATAGAAGCCTGAGTAAGAACTTTAGTTGTTTCCTGGAAGGAAGCTGCTGATAACCATGATTCAGTAGACAATGCCGCTCTTGTAATACCAAGAAGGATTGGCTTAGAGATTGCCGGTTCAGCTTCGCGAGTCTCAAGTTCAGCTTTATCATCTTTGATAAGCTGATTATTAATTTCACGAACTTCTCTTCTATCAAGTACTTTACCAAGCTTAAGCTCAGATCCACCTGCATTGGTAACAACAAACTTACCAATGAGTTCATCATTGCTTTTGTTCAATTCGAAACGATCTACTTTATCACCTTCCAGATACATAGTGTCTCCCGGATCGGTAACCTCTACTTTCTGCATCATAGTGCGTACGATAACCTCAATGTGCTTATCGTTAATTTTCACACCCTGCAGTCTATATACTTCCTGGATTTCATTCACCAGATATGACTGTACAGCGAATGGACCTAGAATATTTAGAATATCCTGAGCCGGGATTGTACCGTCAGATAGTGATTGACCAGCAGTTACGAAGTCATTCGATTGAACTAAAATATGCTTAGATAGTGGGATAAGATATTTCTTCTCATCAGTACCATCTTTACTCTTCACTAGAACTTCCTGAGAACCACGTTTTCTACCACCCATTTCAACGATACCATCAATCTCAGAAACGATCGCCGGATCAGCCGGAGCTCGTGACTCAAACAGCTCAGTCACACGAGGCAGACCAGCCGTGATATCTTTCGATTTGGAAGTAGCTCTTGGAATCTTAGCAAGAACCTGACCAGCAACAACTTTTTCGCCGTCTTCAACAACGATGTGCGTGTCTACCGGAAGAGTACTTTCTCTCAGACGATCACCTTTTCCTTTAACAATCAGAGTTGGAACAAGTGTTCTGTCTTTAGAATCAATAATTACTTTCTCTTTGTGACCTGTTTGAGTATCAGTCTCATCAGAGTAAGTAACACCGGAAAGGATATCTTTGTACTCAACTTTACCATCAACTTCTGAGAAGATCAGAGCGTTGTATGGATCCCACTTACAAAGCGAGGCTCCTTTTGGTACCATATCGCCTTCTTCAACAAGAAGTTCAGAACCGTAAGGAACATTATAGTTTATAAGTACAGTGCCTTCTTCATTAAGAATCTTAATCTCACCAGCTCGGCTAAGAATTACATTATGCTCTTCTTCACCATCATCATAAGCAACAACGCGAATGTTTTCGAATTCAACTTTTCCATCGAATTTCGCTTTGTGCTGTGATTCAGCTTCGAGACGAGATGCAGTACCACCAACGTGGAAAGTACGAAGTGTAAGCTGTGTACCAGGCTCACCAATTGACTGTGCTGCAATAACACCCACAGCTTCGCCTGATTCAACCAAAGTACCACGTGCCAGGTCACGACCATAACACTTAGCACATACTCCGCGACCAGTTTCACAAGTTAGTACCGATCTGATTTCAACTTCTTCAATAGAAGTTTCTGCAATTTTACCTGCAATTTCTTCACTGATCATCTGATTTGATTCGCAGATCAACTCATCAGTTAATGGATCGAATACATCATGCATAGACACACGACCAACAATACGGTCTTCTAGTCTTTCAATGATGTCTTCATTATCCTTCAGAGCCTGCATTTTGATACCACGAAGAGTACCACAATCATCTTCAGTAATAATCACATCCTGAGATACGTCAACAAGTCGACGAGTCAGGTAACCAGCATCAGCTGTTTTAAGTGCTGTATCGGCAAGACCTTTACGAGCACCGTGAGTAGAGATAAAGTATTCGAGTACCGTCAGTCCTTCACGGAATGAAGACAGAATTGGATTCTCAATTACTTCCTTACCACCCTGCTGCATAGAGCTCTTTTGTGGTTTCGCCATCAGACCACGCATACCACCCAGCTGACGAATCTGTTCTTTCGAACCCCTCGCGCCAGAGTCGGCCATCATAAACACAGGATTAAATCCTGTTCTATCAGTAGCCAATGCATGGAACAGCGTTTCAGATACTCTGTTAGTGGTTGATGTCCACTTATCGATTACCTGGTTATAACGTTCGTTATCCGTAATGAAGCCCATCTCATAGCGAGACTGAATTTCTGTTACTTCATCTTTGGCTTTGTTGATCAACTCAGCTTTTTCATCAGGGATAATAATATCATCCAAGTTGAATGACAGACCACCAAGTGTAGCCTGCTCGAAACCAAGTTTCTTCATGTTATCCAGGAAGTCAGCAGTTAGCTTAGTTCCTGCATTCTTATGAATATCACCAATTAATACTCTAAGCTCTTTTTTGCCAAGAGTCTTGTTGATGAAGCCAATTCCTTCTGGAAGAATTTGATTGAAGACAATACGACCAGTTGTAGTCAGGATCATCTCTGTTTCGCCTTCTTCACCTTCATGTTTTGGAATTCTCACATTGATCTTAGAGTGGATATCAAGTCTATCCTGATCGAAAGCAACAAGTACTTCTTCTGGTGAAGCAAAGTATTTGCCTTCTCCACGCATACCTTCTGCCATTTTGGTGAGGTAATAGATACCAAGAACCATATCCTGTGATGGTACAGCAATTGGACCACCTGAAGCAGGAGACATAATGTTATGAGACCCAAGCATGAGCACAGATGCTTCAAGAACCGCATCATGGCTAAGTGGTAAGTGAACCGCCATCTGATCACCATCAAAGTCAGCATTGAAAGCTGTACATGATAGTGGGTGAAGACGAATCGCTTTCTCTTCAATTAGTACTGGCTGATAAGCCTGAATACCCAAACGGTGAAGTGTCGGAGCACGGTTTAACATTACCGGGTGACCATCGATTACATTTTCGAGGACTTCCCAAACAACCTGATCACGACGTTCAACAACTTTCTTAGCTGATTTAACCGTTTTCACATATCCACGCTCAATTAGGCGACGTATAATGAATGGTTTATACAGTTCTACGGCCATTTCTTTTGGAAGACCGCATTCGTGCATTTTCAGCTCAGGACCTACTACAATAACCGAACGGCCAGAGTAGTCAACACGCTTACCAAGAAGGTTTTGACGGAAACGACCGCTCTTACCTTTAAGCATGTCACTGAGTGATTTCAGTGGGCGGTTGTTGTTTCTAACCGCGTTTGATTTTCTTGAGTTATCATAAAGAGAATCAACCGCTTCCTGAAGCATACGCTTCTCATTTCTAAGGATCACATCAGGAGCTTTGATGTCGATCAGTCTTTTCAGACGGTTGTTTCTAATGATGACTCTTCTGTAAAGGTCATTCAGATCAGATGTTGCGAAACGGCCACCTTCTAATGGAACAAGTGGTCTTAGTTCCGGTGGAATAACCGGAATTACTCGCTGAACCATCCATTCTGGCTTGTTCTCTGTATGCAGATTAGCCGCACGGAATGATTCAATAACCTGAAGTCTCTTCAGTTTCTTTTTCTTACGCATTTGCGAAGTTTCGTTCTTCACTTCATGGCGTAACTGGTATGCCAGATCATCTAATTGAAGATCGCCTAGCATTGCTTCAACGGCATCAGCACCCTCTTTAACGATGAATTTATCTTCATCATCGTTATCAAGCTCGAAGTTATCCTCCGGCAGCTGATCCATGATATCATACTTTTCTTCCTCTGTAATCAGGTCACCTTTATTGTATCCAAGATCTCTGGCTAAGCCAGGATTTGTGATTACGAAAGTTTCATAATAAATGATTCTTTCAAGGTTCTTTGAAGACAAACCAAGCAGATATGCGATCTTGTTTGGTAGTGATTTGAAATACCAGATGTGTACAACAGGTACAGTAAGTGTGATGTGACCCATTCGCTCACGGCGAACAGCTTTGCGTGTTACTTCAACACCACATCTGTCACAAATAATACCTTTGTAACGAATTCGCTTGTACTTTCCACAGTGACACTCATAATCTTTAACCGGGCCAAAGATCTTTTCACAGAAAAGACCATCCATTTCCGGCTTGAATGTTCTGTAGTTAATAGTCTCAGGCGTCAAGACTTCTCCATGAGATCTCGATAGAATCGTCTCAGCTGATGCCAGTGCAACACCAATGCTTGAAAAGTCTTTAGTCACTGTTAATGTTTTTGTTGACGGCAAGGATCTTCCTCCGATTTAATTAACAGTTATTATTCGATATTGATATCAAGTCCGAGACCCATAAGCTCTCGAAGCAATACCTTGAATGATTCAGGCACATCGCCATCAGGTAAATTCTCACCCTTAACAATTGCCTCGTAAACTTTTGAACGACCTTTAACGTCGTCACTCTTCACTGTCAGCATTTCTTTAAGAATGCTGGAAGCACCGTATGCATAAAGTGCCCAAACTTCCATCTCACCAAGTCTCTGACCACCAAACTGTGCTTTACCACCGAGAGGCTGTTGAGTAATAAGTGAATATGGACCAATAGAGCGTGAGTGCATCTTATCTTGAACAAGGTGATTCAGCTTCAACATGTAGATATAACCTACGGTTGTTTTCTGCTCGAATGGAATACCTGTTTGTCCATCATAAAGAGTTACACGTCCACCATGCGGTAGGCCAGCTTCATCCAGTTTACCTTGTACTTCATCATATGTGGCGCCATCAAATACAGGGGAAGCGAACTTCACACCTAGTTTTACAGCAGCCCAACCAAGAATGGTTTCATAAATTTGGCCAAGGTTCATACGAGAAGGTACACCAAGTGGGTTTAGACAGATGTCAACCGGAGTACCATCTTCCATGTATGGCATGTCCTCGATAGGTACGATTTTGGCAACAACACCTTTGTTACCGTGACGACCGGCCATCTTATCACCCACCTGAAGCTTACGCTTCTTAGCAACATATACTTTTGCTTTCTGGATGATTCCCGGTGGCAGTTCGTCTCCTACCTGAATCTGGAATTTGCGGCGTTTAGCTTCCGCATCAATTTGTCTTCGAAGTTCTCTGTAGTTGCTAAACAGAAGTTTAACATGTTCTACTAGTACTTCATCTGTAGCCCAGTCAATATTCTCATTAATATTAACCGGATCAATTTCTTCGAATACTGATTTCTTATACTTCTCACCTTTTGGAATCAGCTCAACTTCACTGTAGTTGTAAACACCTGGCGAAGTTTTGTCTCTTAGCAGGCTGTACATTTTGTCAGCCCACTGCTGATTCAATTCAGCTAGTTTAGAAGCATGTCTTTCATTCTCCTGCTCAACCAGTTTCTTCTCTTCTTTTCTTGATACAAGCTCATCGCGTTTGCGACTGAAGAGTTTGGTTTCAATTACGGTACCTGAAACACCTGGAGGAGTTTTCATTGAAGCATCCTTCACATCACCGGCTTTATCACCGAAGATAGCGCGAAGTAATTTTTCTTCTGGGGTAGGATCTGTCTCACCTTTTGGTGTAATCTTACCAACAAGGATATCGCCCGGGTTAACTTTCGCACCCACGCGGATCATACCTTTTTCATTCAGGTTACGAGTAGCTTCTTCACTCACATTTGGAATTTCACGCGTAAGTTCTTCTTCACCTCTTTTGGTGTCACGAACTTGCTGCTCGAATTCGGTAATGTGAATAGATGTATAGATGTCTTCCTGAACAACTCGTTCAGAAATCACAATTGCATCCTCAAAGTTATACCCTCGCCATGGCATAAATGCTACGAGTAGGTTTCTACCCAGTGCAAGTTCACCACCTTGAGTTGAACAACCATCAGCAAGAGGCGCGCCTTTCTTCACTTTGTCACCAACTTTAACAAGCGGGCGCTGGTTGTCGCACGTATCCTGGTTTGTTCTTTCGAATTTTTTCAGAGAATAAGACTTAACTCCTCCATCGAAAAAGCAATGCTGTTCGAGATCACTTCTATTGTAGCGAACTCTTATTTCAGTACCACTTACATATACAACTTCACCGTCACCATCAGCAGTAATAATTGCTCTGGAGTCACGTGCAGCTCTGTGTTCCAAACCTGTACCCACAACTGGAGACTCAGGTCTTAACAACGGAACACCCTGACGTTGCATGTTTGATCCCATCAATGCACGGTTTGCATCATCATGTTCGATGAATGGAATCAATGCAGCAGCAAGTGATGTAATCTGATTGGTCGCAACATCCATGTATTCGATCTCATCAGTACGGACCTGCATGTAGTTACCTTCACGCATTCTGGAGAAAACAGTCTCATTTTTAAACATGTTTTTATCATCCAGCTCAGCATTTGCCTGTGCAATTACTGTATCATCTTCCTGCTCAGCAGCAAGATATTCTACTGATTTTGTCACTTTACCCTCTTTTACCTTACGGTAAGGAGTTTCAATGAAACCGAAGTCATTCACCTTTGCATGAATACAAAGAGATGAAATCAAACCAATGTTTGGACCTTCAGGAGTTTCAATAGGGCAAAGACGGCCATAATGAGTATAGTGAACATCACGAACCTCAAAACCAGCACGCTCACGTGTTAGACCACCTGGGCCCAAAGCCGACATACGTCGTTTGTGAGTCAACTCAGCAAGTGGATTCGTTTGATCCATAAACTGAGATAGCTGGTTTGTACCAAAGAATGTGTTAATCACAGATGAAATAGTTCTTGCATTCACAAGATCCTGTGGTGTTAACTGCTCAGCATCGCGAGAGTTCATTCTCTCTTTGATTGTTCTGGCCATTCTGGCAAGACCAACAGCGAATTGCTGACCAAGCTGCTCACCAACCGTTCTAACTCGTCTGTTACTTAAGTGATCAATATCATCTACTACAGACTTCATGTTCTTAAGACGAATAACCTCTTTAACAATGGCTACAATGTCTTCTTTAGTTAGATGCTGAACATCAAGATTAGTCTCTTGTTTCAGACGTTTGTTTAGTCGGTATCTACCAACTTCACCAAGGTCATATTTCTTATCACTGAAGAATAATCTCTCAAGAACAGCTCGAGAAGTCTCAGGGTCTGGCATTTCACCAGCTCTGATTTGCTGATAAACTTCACCAAGTGCTGTATACTCATCATGAGTAGGATCTTTTCTCAGAGTATTCATAATTACAGAACGCTCTGATTCTTCAGCTGTGATTTTTTGAACTAGAACTTTCTTCAACTCGGCTTCTTTAAAAATGCCATAATCATCTTCAGTTAGTTCATGATCTCTTTCAAGGAGGATTTTTCTGACTTTGGCTTCAGTAACTTCACCAGTTTCGTCATCAACTACCTCTTCCATTTCTTCAACTACAATATTTTCGGCCAGGCGCTTTCCAGCCAATTTCTTATTGTAGTCTGCTTTAGTTTTAACAGCGACTTCATCTGACATTTCAAAGAGAGTCAGAAGATCGAGATCGGTTGAATAACCAAGTGCTCTAAGCAAAGTTGTTGCTGGAATCTTCTTCTTTCTGTCGATATATGCCCAGAGTACGTCACGAATATCTGTTGTTAATTCAATCCAGGAACCTTTGAATGGAATTACACGAGCAGAGTAAAGTTGAGTACCATTAGGGTGAACTGACTGCCCAAAGAACACACCAGGTGAACGGTGTAACTGGCTTACAATAACTCGTTCTGCACCATTAATGATAAAAGTACCTCTGTCTGTCATCCACGGGAGATCACCCAGGAATACCTCTTGTTCAATAGTTTCGCTAGCCTCGTCACTATCATCAGCAGATGATAATCTCAATTTAGCTTTCAGCGGAACAGCGTAGGTAAGACCGCGGTCTTGACATTCCTTCAGGTTATATTTAGGTGTATCTACTGTGTAGTAGAGAAACTCTAAAATGTGGGTTTCACGGGTATCCTGAATTGGAAAATTTTCGTTAAAAATTTGCTGGAGGCCTACATCTTCTCTTTGATTAGGCGCAACGTCCAGCTGTACAAACTTCTCGAAAGACTCAAGCTGAATGTCCAGAAAATCAGGATAATCAATTATGTTACTTGTCTTTCCAAACGATAAGCGCTGTGTGTTTGGAATTTTTTTCATTGTCTTTGTCAAAAGGAACCTCTCCTCTTTGATTTATAATAATGTCGAAAATGGACGAACCCATCGAACTCACCGTTCATGGGCATTGAATACGCAAATAGCCAATACCGTTTTAACGATATTGGCTGATGCGATTTTGCTGATAAAAAAGTTACTTGAGATCTACTTGAGCTCCAGCTTCTTCAAGCTTATTCTTGATCTCTTCAGCTTCGTCTTTTGCTACACCTTCTTTTACTGCGCTTGGTGCACCATCAACAAGCTCTTTAGCTTCTTTCAGGCCAAGACCAGTAATACCGCGTACTTCTTTAATTACAGCGATTTTCTTGTCTCCAGCAGCAGTTAGTATAACATCAAATTCAGTTTTCTCTTCAGCACCACCGCCTGCTTCACCACCGCCGGCAGGGCCAGCAACAGCAACAGCTGCAGCAGCTGGTTTGATGTCGTATTCTTCTTCAAGAACTTTAGCAAGTTCGTTTGCTTCTTTAATAGTAAGGTTGACTAGCTCTTCAGCTAATTTGTTAACGTCAGCCATTTTTTTCTCCAGTTGTTTTGTAAGATAATTTCTTAGTTATAAAAGTGTTGTTTACTCGTCGCCTTTTTCAGCGATAGTATTGATAGCTCCAACGATGTTTGAGCCTTGTGCAGTAAGAGCGCTAACCACGTTTTTGATTGGTGATTGAAGCAGTCCAAGAATATCGCCAATGATTTCATTTTTAGATTTCATGGCAGCGAGTGCATCCAGTTTATCAGCGCTGAAGAAGTCACCATCAATAATAGCAGCCTTAAATTCAGGCTTGTCATTATCTTTAATGAAGTCTTTAAGCACTTTAGCTGGTGCTGCTAATTCTTCGTCTACAAAGGCAAAACCGTTTTGCTCAACAAGCTGCGGGAAGAGATCTTCATAACCTCCCACTTCTTCCATAGCCTTCTTTACAAGATTGTTCTTATAAACCTTGAAGAAGACATTGCCTTTTCTAAAAGCACCTCTTAACTGATTGATCTCAGCTACAGACATACCAGAATAATTAGCGACATAAATGGCGCCAGAATTATTAAGTCTTTCTGTGATCTCAGTTAGAACTGCTTTCTTTTCAGCTGTTCCAGGCATAATTACAATCTATTTTAGTTTAATGATGTAATGGAACTTCTACTCAGAGCGATACTTGGACCCATTGTTGTACTAATAAAAGCACTTTTAACATAGGTACCTTTTGAAGATGCTGGCTTCAGTTTTAATACTGTCTGAAGGAATACCTCAACATTTTCTCGAATCTGCTCCTCTGAGAAGCTTACTTTTGCAATTGATGTATGCAGGATACCAGCTTTGTCAACACGGAAGTCAATTTGACCCGCTTTAACTTGTTTAACTGCATCAGCAACATCCATAGTTACGGTACCACTCTTTGGGTTAGGCATAAGACCTCTTGGTCCTAGGAATCGTCCTAACTTTCCGAGTTTACCCATTACATCTGGTGTGGCAATAATGACATCAATGTCTGCCCACCCATCTTCAATTTGTTTTATATAGTCATCAAGTCCGACGTGATCAGCACCAGCTTCCTTAGCTTCGGCTTGTTTTGATTCATTCACCAAAGCCAGAACTTTAACTTCTTTACCTGTACCATGTGGTAGTGATACAGTGCCGCGTACCATTTGATCGGCATGTTTTGGGTCAACGCCCAAACGCACATCGATATCAACAGAAGCATCGAAAGAAGTAGTGGAAGTCTTCTTTACCAGATCACAAGCTTCCTGCAAGGTATATTCCGTTTCCGGATTTACCAGAGCAGCGACTTGCTGATATTTTTTTCCATTTCTAGCCATAGTTATGCTAATCTCGTTTTACTCTTAGACCCATACTGCGAGCCGTACCTGCAATCATCTCTGCTGCTGCTTCAATGTCGAATGCGTTAAGATCCTCCATTTTAGTCTCAGCGATTTGCTTGCATTGGTCCCATGTTACCTGACCAACTTTGTTTCGGTTTGGCTCTCCAGATCCAGATTTCAGTTTTGCAGCCTGCTTAAGGAGAACAGCAGCAGGTGGAGTTTTAGTCTTAAATGAAAAAGACTTATCTGTAAAAACTGTAATCTCTACAGGAATAATGGTTCCGGTGTTATCCTGAGTTCTAGCATTAAATGCCTTACAGAACTCCATAATGTTGATACCGGCTTGACCAAGAGCAGGACCTACTGGAGGTGCTGGACTGGCTTGACCACCAACTATCTGGAGCTTCAGGATATTTTCAACCTTTTTTGCCATAGTTTATTTGAGCCTGTATGGTTAATACTTCAGTTCGTGTGCGTAATAGCTATTTTTTATGTAGCGGACTCTACTTGATTCACATCTACCTCAACCGGAGTTCTCCGACCAAAGATGCTTACCATTACCCGAAGCTTCAGTTTTTCAGGATTTATTTCTTGAACGGTACCATCAAAATCTTTGAATGGTCCATCAATAACCCTTACCAAATCACCTTCGTTAAATGGAATCTCAACAAGTCCACCTTGTTCTAAGAGTTCACGATTATCGTGTACTCTACCAATAATACGCTCTACTTCCTGTTTTTTCAGAGGGCTCGGGATCAAGTCTTTCCCGATCTTCAGAAAACCTAGGCTAGAAGGTGCGCTTTGCACCAGATTGTTCACTTCTTCGTCATAATGGGTGTGGAGAAGTATGTACCCTGGGAAGAAGTTTTTCTCTCTGGTTCGCTTTTTACCTGCACGGATTTCTACAACCGTTTCTGTTGGGATAAGTACTTCACTCACCTTATCACTCAGACCCTGGTCTTCGATCTCGCGTTCGAGGTATTCTTTTACCTTCTTTTCGTGACTGGAGAAGCAACGTACTACGTACCAGTCGTGCGTATTGTCGGATTTCATTTCTTATTGATAAATAAACTCCAGAATAGTGCTGTATACCTGATCCACTCCAAAAATGAAGACACTCAGGATGATGGAGAACACGACTACTATTATGGTGTTATCAGTTAATTCTTTCTGTGTTGGCCAGGAAACCTTTTTCATTTCCTTGTTTACGCCACCAAAAAACTCGCCTATCTTGCTCATATATATGATTCTTTTATGTGCACGGGTGGAGAGACTCGAACTCCCAACCTGCGGTTTTGGAGACCGCTGCTCTGCCAATTGAGCTACACCCGTATAAACAAGCGAAGAGTAGCCGCATATGCAGCTACTCTTTCAACTTGTCAAAATATTTAATCTAAGACTTAGTCTAAGATTTTAGTTACCACGCCGGCACCAACGGTACGGCCACCTTCACGGATCGCAAATCGCAGACCCTCTTCCATGGCCACTGGCTGGATTAACGTCACATCTAACTTCACGTTATCACCCGGCATTACCATTTCTACACCGCTCGGCAGTTCACATGATCCCGTTACATCGGTCGTACGGAAGTAGAACTGTGGACGGTAACCCTTGAAGAATGGCGTGTGACGACCACCCTCATCTTTGCTCAGTACATATACCTCGCACTCAAATCGCTTGTGTGGGTTAATCGAACCCGGCTTACACAGTACCATACCACGCTGAATCGCTTCTTTGTCAATACCACGCAGCAGAATACCCGCATTGTCTCCTGCCTCACCCTGATCTAACAGGCGACGGAACATCTCAATACCAGTTACCACACTCTTCATCGGCTCTTCTACGATACCAACAATCTCAATCTCATCGTTAAGCTTAATCACACCACGCTCAATTCGACCCGTCGCCACTGTACCACGACCCGTAATCGAGAACACGTCCTCAACCGGCATCAAAAACGGCTTGTCTACATCACGCTCCGGCGTTGGAATCGTATCATCCACAGCCTTCATCAGCTCAACTACTTTCTCTTCCCACTGCGCCTCGCCATTCAGCGCGCCCAGAGCAGAACCCTGAATCACAGGAATATCATCACCATCAAACTCGTAGCTGCTTAGTAGCTCACGCACTTCCAGCTCAACTAGCTCAAGAAGCTCTTCATCGTCTACCAAATCAACCTTGTTCATGAACACCACAATCTGTGGCACACCAACCTGGCGCGCAAGCAGAATGTGCTCACGTGTCTGTGGCATCGGGCCATCTGTAGCCGCAACTACTAGGATAGCGCCATCCATCTGTGCCGCTCCCGTTACCATGTTCTTTACGTAATCCGCGTGACCCGGACAATCCACATGGGCATAGTGACGTGCATCGGTCTCATACTCTACGTGTGCCGTAGCGATTGTAATCCCACGCTCACGCTCTTCCGGTGCATTGTCAATCTGGTCGAATGCGCGCGCTTCTCCACCATAGGTCTTCGCCATTACCGCAGTAATCGCTGCCGTTAACGTCGTCTTGCCGTGATCTACGTGACCAATGGTTCCCACGTTAACGTGTGGTTTGGTCCGTTGAAAGGTCTCTTTTGCCATTTTGTTCTTTTGTTAATGGATATTTAAATGTTCAATAAAAAAAATTCAATTTCTGGAGCCGATACTCGGACTTGAACCGAGGACCCCTTCCTTACCATGGAAGTGCTCTACCGCTGAGCTATATCGGCCTCTTCACCAGAGCGGGCGACCGGGCTCGAACCGGCAACATTCAGCTTGGAAGGCTGACACTCTACCAATTGAGTTACGCCCGCTTGTGTGTGGGGAGAGCAGGATTCGAACCTACGAAGTCTTACGACAACAGATTTACAGTCTGCCCCAGTTGGCCGCTTTGGTATCTCCCCAGAATCAAAAAATCAAAAAACAGAGCCAGTGACCGGATTTGAACCGATGACCGGCGGTTTACAAAACCGCTGCTCTACCCCTGAGCTACACTGGCATTTTTCGAAAGACCGGAAAAGTAAGAACAACACCGAATATTGTCAATATAAAGAAGAGAAATTTATTCGGGATTTTCTGGATTAATCTTTTCGTGTTTTTGTCTTCTTCTATACCAAAAGAAAAACCTCAATAAAACCAGTATAGTGATACCTATCAGTATGATTTTACTGTAAGCCGTTAGGTAATATTTAATAGACTGCCAGTTACTTTTTACGAACCATCCAAAGCCTATTAATAATGCATTCCATAACATCGAGCTAATTAGTGAGCTAAGAACGGTCCATCTTGGGTTTATTTTATAGAATCCGGCAGTGAGTGAAATGATAGATCTGGTGCCTGCAAGAAATCTATTTGCAAGAATTACACCTTGCCCCCATTTGTCCATCCATTTCTTTCCAGAATCGAAATAACTGTAGTCAAAGAATTTTAAAACCCAGTGATCTTTTCTTTCTTCAGCAATTTCAAATGACCACCTTCCCCCCAGCCAGTACATCGTCATAAACCCAAATACTGAAGCTATTGTAGTAATTACATAAACCGGGAATAACTGTACTAATCCTTCCGCTGCCAGATATCCTGAAAAAGCAACAAGCACATCTCCAGGCATTGGAGGAATTACATTCTCCAGATAGGCAACTGTAATAAACAGAAGATAGATACTAATGGGTGGTACAGATTGAACCCATTCAACTACTGATTGAATTATCTGGTCAGTCATGTTTTTCAAGTAGCACAACGGCGTGGGCTGCTATTCCCTCTTCCCTACCAAGAAAACCAATATTTTCTGATGTTGTTGCTTTGACCGAAATCTGATTTAAATCAACAATTAAATCCTCGGCAATATTTTCTCGAATTAGCTGCATGTATGGCAATAATTTTGGTCTTTGAGCTATAATCGTTGCGTCTACATTTGATAACTCATAGCCTTCATTCATTGCTAAAGCATATGCGTCACGAAGCAACAAACGACTATCAGCATCTTTATAACGAGGATCTGTATCCGGAAAATGACGACCGATATCACCCATAGCTACGGCGCCAAGAATAGCATCAGTGATTGCATGTAACAGAACATCAGCATCAGAATGTCCGAGCAAACCTTTTTCAAATGGAATGTGAACACCACCCAATAAAAGATCCCTGCCTTCTACTAACTGGTGAACATCATAGCCAAAGCCAATTCTGAATTGATTCATTCTTCTAATAATAGAGTTGCAAGTTGCAGATCAAGCGGATAAGTAATTTTGAAATTCAGACGATCACCTTCAACTACAAAAACTTCATGTCCGATATTTTCAACAAGAGATGCATCATCAGTTCCAAGGAACCCGGTATCGATAGCAATCTGGTAGGCTTCCCTGATTAAACTTGTCCTGAAAATCTGTGGGGTTTGTGCCTGCCAGAGCTTACTTCTGTCAGGTGTGCTCTCAATTACATGATCAGGGCTTAGCTTCTTAATAGTGTCTTTCACTGGTACCGCCACTATTGCAGCCCCTTTTTCATCTGCTTTGGAAATACAATCCATAATCTGAGCTGGCTTCACAAATGGGCGAACTGCATCATGAATAGTGACCAGCCCGAAGTCATGCTTAATTAAATCGAGTGCATTCTTGATGGAATACTGACGCTCATCCCCACCCTCAATTACATCATATTCAATATCAATTCCTTCAGATTGAATAATTGACTTCACTACTTCAATATTGGACCTGGTTGTAGGGACAATAAGCCGGCTTACAGATCCAATATTCGTAAATGCCCGAATTGTATGCGCAAGTATTGTGACTCCGCCGATCTCTAAGAACGGCTTAGGCACATCCAAGCTCATTCTGCTACCTGAACCTGCAGCGGGTATGATGAGTGTATTCTCGGTCACTAAACAATTAGCATGGCATCACCGAAGGAGAAGAACCTATACTTCTTCTTGCGAGCTTGCTCATACGCTTCCATCAGAAAATCATACTCAGCAAAAGCTGCAGCCATCATCAATAATGTAGATTCTGGTCTGTGTAAGTTCGTAATGAGTCCTTCAGTAATTTTGAATTCGTATGGTGGGTAGAGAAATTTATCTGTCCAACCTGTACCCATTTTTGACATACCACTCGCCATCACACTTGTTTCAATAGTACGAACAGCACTTGCTCCCATCGCAACTACCTTATGAGTTTTGCTGCTGAGTGCTTTATTTATTCTGTCTGATGTTTCAGAAGAAATAAAATAGTTCTCTGAGTCCATGCGGTGTTTGGTAAGATCTTCTACCTCTACATTTCTGAAAGTACCCCATCCAATATGCAGGGTGATAGGCACGAAATCGACTCCTTTTGCCTTAATCTTCTCAACTAGTTCTTCTGTGAAATGAAGGCCAGCTGTTGGCGCAGCTACAGCACCTCTTTCCGATGCGAAAATAGTCTGATAGCGTTCTTTATCTTCATCAACAGCTTCTCTTTCGATATATGGAGGAAGTGGCATTTTGCCGAGCGTATCTAGTCGCTCATAAAGCTCATGATTAGGGCCATCAAAAAGGAATCGAATGGTTCGACCTCTCGAAGTGGTATTATCAACCACTTCAGCCATCAGTTCATTGTCCTCATCACCAAAGTAAAGCTTATTCCCAATTCTTATTTTTCTGGCAGGCTCAACCAACACATCCCATAGCATGTTATCAGGTTGAAGTTCTCTGAGTAAAAACACTTCGATATCTGCTTCAGTCTTTTCCTTCTTTCCCTTTAGTCTAGCCGGGAAAACTTTGGTATTGTTATATACAATAACATCACCTTCATTAAGGTATTCATGGATATCAGAAAACTTCTTGTGCTCGATCTTCTTAGTATCGCGATGCAATACCATTAATTTGGAAGAGTCTCTTTGCTTAAGTGGCTTATCAGGAACTCTGTAACCTTCTATATCAAATTTAAAGTTAGTTAATTTCATCTCTCGTATTAAGTTGAGGAAAATGTGCGGGTAAAAAGGTTGTTAATATAGCCTTATTTAGAAGATTTGGCAATCACTTAGATCGTTCAATATAACCTGAACTACTTCAATACTTTTCAAACCTTTACGAATCTTGTGTTTTAAATTAAATCGCCAATTCTGTATACTTTAGGATACTCAATAGCGTTTGCTGAACAAACCACGAGTACACGAATAGAAGTACATGAGAAGAATAACTGCTACCATTATAATACTTATCGCATTTTCACTTACAGCTCAAGCCCAGTTGCGCGAAGAGATTGTAAGTCCGTATGAGTATGGTGGAAGGATTTTAAATCCAAATCCTTCTATCGGTGCTAATATTACCAATCTTTTTAATCTTCAGGTCAGCCATTCTTACTCAGCTAATTTTGCTTCTTTCGGTGGGCAGTATCAAAATATTAATGCATTTACCAGTTCTTTCCAGATGTTCTTTAGCGAAAAACTGGATGGCCGTGTAGATGTTTCTTTCATGCACTCCCCTTTTGGTGGTAGTAACATGATGAATGGGATGAATAACGGTATGGGTGGTCGTGTGATGATCTCTAATGCTGAATTTAATTATCGCCCTAGTGAAAAAATGCTCATCCAAGTCAGATTCAATCAGGCACCAAATGCTTTTGGCTTTAATGGCTTCTCTCCTTACAATGGTTTTAACCGTGGCCGATTTGGTTACTGGTACTAATTTCTCGTTCTCTTAATGAGCAAAGAAGAATCTCCCAAGAAAATTTTATCCAGTCAGGATCTTTACTTTAATGCAATCATCAGCTTTCTGGGTGTTTTATTGGTTGTGCTATTGGTGAGCCTGTTTACCAGAATCATCTTTCCAAGAATTGTGACTGAAAGAGACAGTGAATCTTCTGACCTTATATCAGAAATCATTCAGATTGAAGTACTTAATGGCTGTGGTGTGAATGGAATAGCAAACAATTTTACTTCATTACTAAGAACTAATGGTTTCGATGTAGTTGAAACAGGTAATTTTGAAAATTTCGATGTAGAGAAATCGATGGTTATTTCAAGAAGTGGAGCAATGAAGCATGCTTATCAAATTGCCAGGGTGTTGGGTATTGAAGAGGTGCATGTACTAAGAGAAGAGTCAGACGACTACTATCTCGATGCTTCAATTGTTATTGGAGCCGATTACGAAAGTTTAAACATAGACTAATATATGCCTGTTATAAAAAGCCCGATTAACGAACAATTCTCCAATGTCTTTCCGGATATAAAAACAACTACAAAAGAGTTGCTGGAGGTTGTAAGTGAAGCTCTACTTGATATGAAGGCAAAGAATATTGTACTGCTGGATGTTTCTGAACTGACAACCCTTACTGAATTTTTTGTAGTCTGTCATGGTACCTCCGACACTCAGATTAAAGCGATCTCTGATAATGTTGAAGATGATGTGAGAGATAAACTGGGAGAGAAAGTCTGGAAGCAAGAAGGGAAACAAGCTCGTACCTGGATTATTCTAGATTATGTGAACGTTGTAGTACATGTCATGACTGAAGAAAAAAGAGATTTTTACAGTATAGAACGAATGTGGAATGACGCTGTAATTACTCATATTGAGGAAGAGGATAGTTAGGTTTCTTTTTATCCTTTAGTGACTTTATTTCGGGTTAATATTATTTATTAAGACTCAACCGTTGTCTCAATATGTCCCGACCCTTTCAAATAAAAGATTACATAAGCTTATCACTACTCTCAGTAGGAATCGTACTCTTTTTAGTTGTTGGGCATTACTTCGTCAGAGAACAAAATGCTGATGCTAACTTAAGAAGCGAATTGACTCTGAAGATAGACGATGTATCTCAATTCTTTGAAAGTTTCTACAATGAGTTCTATTCAGAATCACTAAGTCTCTCTGATAGCATAAAGCAAGCTGCCGGTTATGTGCATCCCAGAAAAGAGATCTTTAAGATTATTAAAAGCAGCCCTTTTGATGGCATCAGTATTTTGAAAAATGATAGCCTTGTCACCTGGAAAGGTTACGCTTTAAAGAATGCTCCCATACCATCGGTTGTTCAATTAGACACACCATTAGTTAGCATTTCCAGAGAAGGAAATTCTACCTATTTATGCTTTCAATCCAGCTTTCGATTCTCCGATACCTTTGGCGAGAGTGGTGATATCATTACAATGGTCACCTCAATATTATTGACTCAAGAAAGTTTTATATCACTTTTAGGTTCTGAAAAGGATTATATAAACAGAAAGATCATAAGCGATACATCGCTACCCATCGAGATCGATTTCCTGGGATCTGATTCTGAAAATGCTTCATATAAATCACCATTGTCATTGAGCGAATCGGATACGGTAGGTTTTGCTTACCTGGATCAATCTCAATTCCCATCTTACTCTAGGCTAAGGCTGGCACAATCCAAAGCTTTTCTTTCTTTTTGTTTATTACTATTCACTCTAATCTTATTTATAGGTGGAAAGGTTTTTGAATTACATCCTTACTCTTTGGTATTGATTCTTTTGTCGATTTTTGTGCTCAACCTTTTCAATGTATTTAGTTTGCCTTCTAATTGGGCATTGAACCTTGCAGACGATACCAAATCATTCACTTCACTTTGGCAGCTATTTATTTATTCAATTGTTTTATTTCTGCTAGGACATCAGATAGGTAAGATTCAAAAAAACACATATCTGCCTATTTCTATTGGCATCATAACATCTGTTCTGTTTGTTCCAGCCTTCGTTATTTTATTGAAAACTGTGACAACAACTGCTTCCTTCGATCTTCTTAGTCTTGAATTAATTCCATCCCCATTTACCATTCTCTTTTATGTAATCTCTGCAGCAGCACTATATAGTTTTATTTACCTGATCGGTAAATCAATCATAGTGCATCTCCCAATATCTCTTTCGCGTGAATTCATTACACGCCCAAGGGCATTTATTGCTTTTTCGATTTTAGTTAGCCTAAGTTTGCATACGGTGATTCACTTCTTCGAAATGAGTCAGGTTGAGCAGCAGATCCAAACCAATAAAGAAGAATTCTTAAGGGCTTCATCAGAATCTGATCAAAATATCATTCAGAGCCTGATTGTCTCGGCATCGGAAGTGCTTGGTGATATATCCGAAGATGAAGTAAACAATCGATCCTTTCTGGTTCAGCAAAAGCTCAATGATAGAATTGCATTAATTGTCAAAAGTGAGTGGCTCGATTATTCTTTTGATTTAAGAGTGATTGATACCACTGGTAATGAACTTGCATCCTATTCATCAGATCTGGACACCCCCAGCTGGACTCAGGTTTTTGACATGAACTCTCTTGTGATTCCATATGAACAGGAACAAATAAGACGTTCAGTAAATAGACCCATTATCAGATCGCGACCTTTTAATGATCTGCCAATTAAGTACTCCTCATTTAAAAGAGCATGGATTCCAGTGTATGTTCAGGATCCGGAAAGTGAAACCATCATAGCATGGGTTTTATGCACACTTTATAAAGAACCAGCTAAATTCGATAAGCCACTTCGAAGCATCATAACGGATGCCAAAAGTGAAGATCAGAATCAAGAGACTGTTCTAATCAGTTTATATGAGAATGACCTTTTAATTCGAAGTCGCTTTTTCGGTCTACCTAACCAACTTAGCCATGAGGACGTTTTACCTGAACTTATATCCGGCCTATCAGATAGTGCGAATGTAAGTACTTCAATAAATGGGGATACGCAGGAAGACCTTTATTTGAAAACCGGTGATAGTCAGGTTCTGAGAATTTCAAGTATCAAAGCCGGACCCGGAAATCATCTTTATGCAGTAACTCGCTTCTTCTTTGTAATATTCTTGACTGGATTTATGATAAGTGTGATTTCATCAATCTCTGGATTCAAAGATCTGTCTATGTTTGGTTTCACTAAACGATTCCAGTACAGATTGCTTGATCGTGTAGTCTATGCCATTCTAATATGTCTTGCTTCCTTAATAACAATTACCTCCGTTGCAGTAAAAAATCAACACCGGGATTTGATTGTTGCAGATCTTAAAGATCAATTAGAGAATTTGTCTGATGCACTTTTACTTGAAAGCCAGTTGTCTGACGAAAGGCCATCTTTGGAACGGGCAACTTATACACTTGATATTGATGCCAGTCTATTTAACAATGGACTCCTAACAGAGTCGACAGCCCCTCAGATATACGAACAGCAACTTCTGCCCGATCTTATACCCTATGATGTATATGAGCAGCTGATAGGAAATGAGATCACTGAAGCCATTGACGAATTTCAGATAGGTGGACAGCCCCTATTAATTGGATACCGAAAGATTCCGGCCAAAGATCAAATCATTGCTATTCCGACTTTTATAAGTTCGCCCAAGTATTCAGAGATGTTGCTTAGTACAAATTCCTACCTGCTTGGATTGTATGTTATCATATTTGGAGTATTTATGATTGCTTCTGCTCTTATCGCCAGAAATCTTACACGTCCGGTTGAACAAATTAAAAAAGCTCTTTTGAATACAGGCGATGGTGAATTTGACATCAAACTACCTGTTGAGCATCAGGATGAAATTGGATCTTTATCAGCAGCCTATAATGAAATGATGGATCGCCTTAAAATTGCCCGCACTGAACTTGCTAAAGCAGAACGGGAAGGTGCCTGGAAAGAAATGGCACAGCAAGTGGCTCATGAAATCAAAAATCCACTAACCCCTATGAAGCTTAATCTTCAACATCTTGAAAGACAGTTAAAAAGTGGAGAAAGTGATCCGGAACAATTGAAGAACAACATTGAGAGTCTGACTTCCAATATCATTCATCAGATCAATGCATTGGATAAAATAGCTACTGATTTCTCAACATTTGCCAAACCATCTGAATATCCCTTCGGAAAAATTGAAGTAAATGAACTTCTGAACGAAGTATATGAACTCTACAAAAGCTATGATAACAAGAGAATTTCATTCAATAATCTAAACAAACCACTTCATGTTTTCGGAGCCAAAGACGAGTTAAGAGCTGCACTCATCAATCTAGTTAAGAATGCTATCGAAGCGACTGAAGGTAATGGTGAAATCATACTCGAGTTGAATAGCTCAGATAGCCAAGTCATTATTTCTGTAATAGATGATGGAATTGGTATTGCTGAAGAGGAAATCTCCCAAATTTTTACCCCTCGTTTCTCAACAAAAACAAGTGGAACAGGACTGGGTTTAGCAATTACCAAAAAGATTATTGAAAGTCACAATGGAGTTATCTCAGTAAAGAGCAGCACAAATAAAGGCACTACTTTTGAGATAGTGATTCCTCGATTAAAGTGATCTTTATTCCTGTCTTTTTCGTACCATTAGCGCCTTAATGAGCTCCCTAGCCGACATAAAAAAAGAAACCAGAAAACTTCTTGCCCTAGGAGGACCAATTGTTGCCACACAACTACTGGGAATTGGTCTAAATCTAACCGACACCATCATGGCCGGCAATCTTTCGGCACTTGATTTAGCTGGTGTGGCTATAGGAAATAGTTTATATCTGCCACTTACAATTTTTTGTTTTTCGGTGATGCATGCCATTACCCCAATTGTAGGTGAACACCTTGGAGCTCGAAGATTTTTTGAGATTGGAAAAAGCGCCAGACAACTATTCTGGCTGGTAATGATGCTTAGTGTACCTACTTTTTTCATTATCCGAAACATCAGCTTTCTGATGGGGGTCATTGGAGTGACTCCCGAAATCATCCCATTAGCTGATGGATATCTCGATGCCGTTTCATGGGGCGCTCCATTCATATTCCTCTTCGCAGGATTTCGAAATTTTGGTGAGGGTCTGGGCGTTTCTAGACCAGCAATGTACATCACTGCCAGCAGTATTTTCATCAATATTCTTGCAAATTATGCTTTGATGTATGGGAAGTTTGGGTTCCCAGCCCTCGGTGCAATTGGTACCGGATATGCCACATCAATTGTCCACTTGTATGTAGCTGTTGTCTTTTTCTTCTTTCTGAAAGGATTCAAACCATTTAAACGTTTTCATATTTTCTCACGAACAAAAGGGCCTGAGTGGAAGTATATCAAAGAGATATTAAACGTTGGTATACCCAATGGTATCAGTTCTTCTCTTGAGGTTTTTCTGTTTGCAAGCGTGAGTTTATTAATGGGCCGCCTCAGTACTGAAGCTGCTGCATCTCATCAGATTGCCATTAATGTAGCTGCCACCATGTTCATGATTCCTGTTGGATTATCTATGGCTATTAGTCAGAGAGTAGGTTTTTCAATTGGGCAAGGATCTATGGAACTGGCCAGGTTCAGGGGTTTTCATGGTATAGCTATTGGCACCCTATGCATGATGCTCACAGCTATTTTCTTATTTAGTTTTCCTGAACTTATTGCTTCAATTTATACCAGTGACGCTGAAGTTATTGGCTTAACCATATCGCTCATCTTTATGGCGGCAATATTTCAGATTTCTGACGGTTTACAAGTCACAGCATTTGCAGCTTTAAGAGGTCTTAAAGATACTCGAATGCCCATGTTATATAATTTTATTTCATACTGGTTAATTGGATTTCCAGTGGGTTATTATCTTGGAATAGTATCCCCGATGGGACCCAAGGGCCTTTGGGTAGGATTAATTGCAGGATTAACAGCCGCAGCTGTATTTCATAATCTGCGCTTTCACAGACTCACAAAAATCAAATAGTGTAGTCTGGTGAACTTATATCAGAATGCATTACATTATTAAAAACAAGCCAAGAGTTTAGAGCAACATATGCCAGTCTTTATTCATGATATAGTGACTTCGGTTCCTGAACATTCTTATCCCCAGGATTTCATTCGTGATAAAATGAAGTCGTACATGGGAGATGACAGGAGAACTCAGGCTATAATTCATCGAGTTTACTCTCAATCAGGTATAGAGAAGAGGCACACTGTAGTAAAGGATTTTATTGATGACGGGGAAAAGCCTCTTTTTTTCAATGGCAGCAAAGAGCTTGGGAAACCCAGCACGGGGCATAGAAATGAAATCTATCAAAAGAATGCTATCGAATTATTTCGAGAAACTGCTCAAAAGCTGATTGAGAGAAATCCAGATATTCATAAAGATGAAATCACACATGTAATCACTGTTTCTTGCACTGGTTTTTTTGCTCCCGGTCCTGAATATGAAATTGTGAAACACTTGAAGCTCAAACCTACCACTCAGCGTTATCATCTTGGCTTTATGGGTTGTTTTGCTGCATTTCCGGCTATGAAAATGGCCAAGGCTTTTTGTGAAACAGATCCTGATGCTGTTGTACTGATTGTGTGTACCGAACTTTGTTCCATTCATCTACAGGATAAAGAAGAAGTAGATAATTTAATTTCTGCTTCTGTTTTTGCCGATGGTTCTTCCGGTGTATTAATATCATCCAGAAAACCCATAAAAAAGGGTTTTGAAATCCAGGACTTTGTTTCCTCTCTCACTGATACTGGTGAAAAAGACATGGCCTGGATCATTGGTGATACCGGCTTTGACATGACTTTAAGCACCTATGTGCCTGATATCATAAACAACAATCTTTTACCCATTATTCAGCCTCTTTTCGATAATTACGGAATGAAAATATCTGACATCGATTATTGGGCACTGCATCCAGGCGGTCGTTCTATTGTCGATAAGATTGAACAGAGTCTGGATCTTAAAGAAGATCAGGTTTTATCATCACGACATGTTCTTGCAAATTATGGAAATATGAGTAGTGCCACTGTTCTATTCGTGCTTCAACATTTATTGCAGCGCGACATCCCGAGTGATTCTAATGTGATGCCAATGGCTTTCGGCCCTGGACTAACCATCGAAAGTGGTTTACTAAAGGTAACTTAAACCATGCCACTATTTCTTCGCCACAGAAATCCGAGGCTTGTCGAATTAATGGATGAGGCTGACTGCGATCCTGTTAAACTGCAAAACACCTACAGGAATTTTCGGACCATTAATAAACTTCTTTCTAAATGGGTGTATTTATATAAGCATGAGATTAAACCTTTAGCTGAGAAGAATAGAGGAAGTATAACTTTGTTAGATATCGGCTTTGGCGGGGGTGATATTCCTGTACTCCTGGAAGACCTAGCAAGAAACGATGGTATTGAACTTCAAATTACGGCTATCGAAACTGATCCGAGAGCTCTGAATTATGTTCAGCAATTCGAAAACCGATATAATATTCAGTTTATTGAAGCCTCAACAGAAGATTTAGTAAGACAGGAAAAGCAATTCGATATTGTTATATCAAATCATTTGATACATCACCTCATGGATGATGAATTATTAAAACTGCTGGACGAAGCCGATCAGCTATCTCGACATAAAGTATTATTCAACGATATTGAAAGAAGTGACCTTGGGTATATTCTTTTTATGAAATTAGCCTGGATTTGGACATTCAACTCTTTCATCTGGAAAGATGGTCTTTTGTCAATAAGACGAAGCTTCACATCTAAAGAATTATCAGCACTTGTGCCATCAGGCTGGCAGGTTAGAAGATTATTCCCTTTCCGTTTAATGATCACTAAGTATAAAAATGGCTGATATTCACAAGGATGTAGTGATTGTGGGCGGCGGACCTGTAGGTTTGTTTTTAGCCATTGCACTGGTTAAAAAGAAAATAAGCTGTCTGCTCATAGAGAAAAGAGATGCTCCTGTTCAGCATTCAAGATCACTTGGTATTCATCCCATTTCACTGCAGCTCTTTGAGAAGTATGGTATCCTTAATCCCTTTCTGGAAGCCGGTTTACAAATTTCAAAGGGAATTGCATTCGCCGGTGAAAGCAAGATTGGTGAGATCACTTTTGATTCCCTACCCCAACCATTCAATTATGTGCTTTCATGCCCACAATATAAAACAGAAGCGATTCTGGAAGAGGAACTGAATAAAATTGATGATCGTGTTTTGATCAGAAATACCGAGTTCAAGGGTTTTGAAGAAAGAGAAAACAAAGTGTTAAGTCATGTAGTGCAAAATGGCGAATCCATTATTTACAGTTCAAGATATCTAGTCGGATGTGACGGCAAGAATAGCCATGTTCGGGATATTGCCGGGATTAATTTCGAAGGTGGCCCATATCCTGATACCTATGTAATGGGTGATTTTGAAGATAATACCGACTTCGGGTCTGATGCCGCTGTTTATATTCCAAAGCGCGGTTTAGTGGAATGCTTTCCGCTTCCTAATGGAATGAGAAGATGGGTAGTAAAGTCTCCGAAATATATGGCGAAGCCTAAGAGGGAATACATTGAAATAGAAGTAATGAGAAGGTGTGGACATTCACTGGCTGATCAGGAAAATGTGATGTTGAGTGGATTCGGTGTTCAGCATTACCTGGCTGATCAATTTGCAAGAGGAAGGATATACCTTGCAGGTGATGCTGCTCATGTAATTAGTCCAATTGGTGGACAAGGAATGAACCTGGGTTGGCTGGACGGAGACCGTATTGCTGAGGTAATCTCGAATGAAGAATTGGATACAGATCAAAAGGCCAATACCTATAGTAAAAGTCAGAGAGCAATTGTTAGGAAGGCCATGAAGAGAGCTGAAATAAATATGGAATTAGGCCGGGCTTATTCTAATGGTTTTGGGAAAAAACTACGACTAAACCTGATCCTGAACACACCACTCAAAAAAGTGATGGCCAGGCTCTTTACGATGCAAAATTTGGATCGTTGGTGGATATAAAAATTAAGATGCTACTTAATGAGCAGCATCTTTTTCGTTTGAATGGCATTACCGGAAACCAACCGGTAAATGTAAAGCCCAATGGCCAGACCGGAAGCATCAAAATTGAGACCATTACTCTGCAGAACTTGACCTTTTACTTCCGGTTGAAACGGCTGGAAAAAGGCAAAGAATACAAATATGAGATTAAGTATAGAGATCAAGACCCACAGTTTTTAATAGATAACCCAGACCATTATAAATATTAGCCTTGTAAAACAAAAAAGGCTCGGATAACCGAGCCTTTCAAATATTTATGCTTTCGACTTCTTCAGATAGTCGCGAAGTACAGTATGAAGTATACCACCATTTCGGTAGTAATCTACTTCAACCGGTGTATCGATTCTGCATCGGGTCATGAATTCGATTACTGTTCCATCATCTTTAGTGGCCGTCACTTTAATTTCACCTCGGGCTTTTACATTGTCATCAACATGGATGTCAAATGTCTCAGAACCATCGAGTCCTAGTGAGTCAGCAGTATCACCATCTTTATATTGTAGAGGTAAAACACCCATTTGAATTAAATTCGAACGGTGAATTCGCTCATAAGAAACAGCAATTACGCATTTCACTCCCAATAGGTTTGTGCCTTTTGCAGCCCAATCACGTGAAGAACCCGTTCCATATTGTGTACCGGCCAAGGCAACAAGAGGCGTACCTGATTCTTTGTATTTCAATGAAGCATCAAAAATAGACATTACTTCACCTGTTGGATGATATTTAGTAAAGCCACCTTCAGTGCCAGGTGCAAGCTGGTTTTTGAACCTTACATTAGCGAAGGTTCCGCGAGTCATGATTTTGTCATTACCACGACGAGAACCGTAGGAGTTGAAGTCTTTCCTTTCAACACCGTTCGCTTTCAAAAATAAACCAGCAGGAGCATCTTCTTTGATATTACCTGCTGGCGAAATGTGATCCGTTGTGATAGAGTTACCAACTTTAACCAGAGTTTTTGCTCCGATAATTGGTTTAATAGGCTCTGCTTCCGTGTCCATATCCATGAAGAAAGGAGGCTCTTGTATGTAGGTTGATTTCTCATCCCATGCGAAGAGATCTCCACCCGATACCGGAATTTCTTCCCAGGCTGGAGAATCAAAAATATCACTATACATTCTTTCGAAAAGATCAGGACGAATTGCATTGTCCAGCTCAACGGCTATTTCTTCAGTTGTTGGCCATAAATCTCTGAGATAAACATCATTTCCATCTCGATCTTGCCCCAACGGCTCAGTTGATAAATCTATATCAACCGTACCTGCAAGTGCGTAGGCGACTACAAGTGGTGGAGAAGCTAGAAAGTTCGCTTTCACCCATGGATGAATCCGGCCTTCAAAGTTTCTATTTCCTGATAGCACTCCGGCAGCAATTAAATCACCTTCTCTTATAGCAGTCTCAACCGGTGCAGGTAACGGACCTGAATTACCGATACATGTGGTACAACCGTATCCAACAAGGTTGAAGCCAAGCTTGTCCATATACTCAGTGAGACCGGCATCATTCAGATACTCCGTTACTACTCGTGAGCCAGGTGCTAATGATGTTTTCACATATGGAGGTACTTTTAATCCTTTCTCAACAGCTTTTTTAGCTACGATACCTGCCCCAAGCATTACACTAGGATTTGACGTGTTGGTACAGCTTGTGATTGCAGCAATAACAACATCACCATGTGTCATATTTATTTCCTGGCCATTCTTGTAGAGACCAGTATTACTCAGTTTATCTTCAGAAAGATTGAATCCCATGGTAGGATCCGAGCTGGTTAATGAAGATTCAAAAGTCTTCTTCATGTTTTTCAACACGATGCGATCATGCGGAAGCTTTGGGCCGGCAAGTGAGGTTTCTACTGTGCTTAAGTCGAGATGCAATGTCGAAGTAAATACAGGATCTGGAGTGTCATCTGTTCTGAACAGGCCTTGAGCTTTAGTGTAATTCTCAACCAGATCAACTAAATCTTTTGAGCGTCCGGTTCTGCTCATATATCTCAGTGATTCTGAATCTATTGGGAAAAAGCCCATGGTAGCTCCATACTCTGGTGCCATATTTGCAATGGTAGCACGATCAGGCAAACTCATGTTACTGATTCCATCGCCATAAAATTCAACGAACTTACCAACTACATTGTGCTTTCTTAGCATCTGAGTTACAGTAAGGGTCAAATCGGTTGCCGTAACACCTTCTCGGAGGGCACCTGTCAATTTCATACCCACTACTTCAGGAACCAACATGGATATTGGCTGCCCAAGCATAGCTGCTTCCGCTTCAATACCTCCAACGCCCCAGCCAAGTATACCTAGTCCGTTAATCATAGTAGTATGTGAATCTGTTCCAACTAATGTATCCGGATAAGCTGTTGTTGATCCATCTTCTTCTTCTCTGGTAAATACTCCACGCGCTAAGTATTCCAGGTTTACCTGGTGAACGATACCACGCCCTGGAGGTACCACACGGAAATTATCAAAAGCTTCTTTTCCCCATTTCAAAAACTGATACCGCTCGTTATTTCTTTCCATTTCTTTTTCAACATTGAAAAAGAGAGCGGCGTCTGAGCCAAACATGTCAACTTGTACAGAGTGATCAATTACTAAATCAACCGGTACTTGAGGGTTGATATCCGTTGAATTACCACCCATTCTTTGCATAGCTGATCTCAACGCAGCCAGATCCACAACGGCAGGTACACCGGTGAAATCCTGAAGTACAACTCTTGATGGTTTAAATGGAATTTCTCCTTGTGGGCTTTTGGCATCATAATTAGCCAAGGCCTCAATATCGCTTTCGGTTACTACGTATCCATCGAATTCACGAAGTACAGCTTCTAAAAGGATTTTTATAGAGAATGGGAGTTTATCAATATTAGAGTATCCCAGTTCTTTCAGGTGAGGAAGGCTGAACAGGTTGGCAGAGCCGTTTCCGGTGTTGAAGGAAACTCTCGTGCTTGCAAATTTATTATCACTCATATCGGTAATATCTTTAAGGATTGAAACGGGTTGAGAAAATAGCATTTCTCCGACTTTGTTTCTTGATGAAATTCTCTTCGGTAAATCATAAAAAACATTTAAGAATAAATTGAAATACCGAAAAATTTGCTCTATCTTTGTCGACTTTCCATGAAATGAACTAACAGAGAAAAATTGTGGATACAATAAGTTATAAAACGTTTTCCGCCAAACCAGATGACATCAGCAAGAATTGGGTTCTTATTGATGCTGAAGATGTACCATTGGGTAGATTAGCATCTGCTGCGGCAACTATTTTGAGAGGCAAAAACAAGCCCGAATTTACTCCACATATGGATACCGGCGACAATGTTATAGTCATCAATGCTGAGAAGGTTAAACTGACCGGCAAGAAAATGACTGACAAAATGTACTTCCGTCATACCGGATACCCAGGTGGTGAAAAATTTACAAGCGCTGAGGATGCTCTTGCAAAAGACCCGACATTCCTCGTAAGAAATGCAGTTAAAGGAATGCTTCCGAAAAACAGACTAGGTCGTAAACTTCTGACTAACATCAGAATTTATGCAGGTCCTGTTCATGAGCAAACTGCACAGAATCCAGAAAAAATTGACATTTAATCCTGTTCGATAATCGTATGTCACAAGCTAATTACATCGGTAGAAGAAAGACATCAACAGCCAGATTATACATTAAGCCTGGCACAGGTACCTTCCTGGTTAACAAGAGACCACTAGAAGAGTACTTTACAACCAAATCACGCCAGAATGTGGTAACTCTTCCACTTCGCCTAACTGAACAAATGGGCAAGTTTGATATCAAAGTTACTGTTTCAGGTGGTGGTATGACTGGTCAGGCCGGTGCGGTTCAACACGCACTTTCAAGAGCTATTGATGATCTAGACAATGAGACTCACGGCGTTCTTAAAGAGAATGGCCTTCTTACTCGTGATGACAGAATGGTGGAGCGTAAAAAATACGGTCAGCCTAAAGCACGTAAGAAATTCCAGTTCTCTAAGCGTTAAGATTTTTTTCAAAATCAAATCACACATATGTGGTGACTGTTTTCAGGGTGTTGCTCTTCATCAGATTTGAAGAGTGATTTGAAAACGGGTTGATCCACATAGAGGTAACAACCAAACATATATAAAACAATGCCAAAAACAGCATCAATTGAAGACTTACTAAAGTCTGGAGCACACTTCGGTCACTTAACTCGTCGCTGGAACCCAAAGATGAAAGAATTCATCTTTATGCAGCGTAACGGTATCCACATCATTGACCTTAAAAAGACACAAAAGTACCTGGAAGAAGCACTTGAAGAGGTACAAAAACTGGCCCGCGCTGGTAAAACCATCTTGTTTGTAGGGACTAAAAAGCAGTCTCAGGAAATTATCAAGACAGAGGCAATGAGAGCGGGAATGCCATTTGTAACTCACAGATGGTTAGGTGGTATGCTTACCAACTTCTCTACAGTTAGAAAAAGTATCGGTCGTATGCAAGACATCGAGCGTATGAAGACCGAGGGTACAGTCAACGAATTGACCAAAAAAGAAGGTCTAATGCTCGACCGCGAGCAGCAAAAACTTGCTGATACTCTTGGAGGTATCTCAAAAATGGGTCGCCTTCCCGGAGCTGTATTCGTTGTAGATATTATGAAAGAACATTTAGCGGTTAATGAAGCTATTAAACTTCATATCCCAATTATAGCAATGGTTGATACAAACAGTGATCCGGATATCCCTGATTACATCATCCCTTGTAATGATGACTCTGCAAGAACTATCCAACTAATCGCTTCTCAAATTGCAGACGCTGTTATTGAAGGCGCTGCTGAACGTGAAGCACAAGTTGAAGAGGATTTACTTGACCAGGTAAATGAAGAAGCCGCTGCTTCTGAAGGAGCTGACACAGAAGTTTCAGCAAAACCAAAACTGAGATCAAGAAGAAAGAAAGCTGAAGCTAATGAAGTTGAAGCAACGCTTGAACCTCAGGATGAAGCAACAGCTGATGCAGAAACTTCAGCAGACGAAGAAGAATAACTCAGTTATTCTGTAATTGTTCAACAACCCAAATTTTAATACGAAAATATTCATCACAAAATGAGCATTTCAGCAGCAGATGTAAAGAAATTACGTGACATGACCGGTGCCGGCATGATGGATTCTAAGAAAGCACTTACTGAAGCCGAAGGTGACTTCGACAAAGCAATCGAAATTCTTAGAAAAAAAGGTCAAAAAGTATCAGGTGACCGTCAAGACAGAGAAGCCAAAGAAGGTCTTGTTTTAACACGCATCAGTGACGACAGCAAAACTGCAGCAGCACTTGAAATCAATTGCGAAACTGACTTCGTAGCAAGAAATGAAGACTTCAGAGCTCAGGCTCAAAGCTTCCTTGATGTTGCTTATGACAATGAAGTAAATGATCTCAATACCCTGATGGGTCTTGAAGTAGACGGTCTTTCAATCGAGAAACACCTTGAAAGCATGATCGGAAAAATTGGTGAGAAGATTCAGATCAGTCGTGTTCTTTTCACTGAAACTGACGGATCATTCATCTCATATGAGCACCCAGGTAACCAACTTGGTGTACTTGTTGAATTTGAAGGCCCTGTTTCTTCAGCTGAAGTTGGGAAAGACATTGCGATGCAAATCGCAGCTATGAACCCAATTGCAGTTAAACGCGATGAAGTTGATGCTTCAGTTGTAGAAAAAGAATTGGAAATTGCCAAAGAGCAGTTAATTAATGAAGGCAAACCTGAGCATATTGCTGAGAAAGCAGCTCAAGGTAAACTTAGAAGATTTTACGAAGAGCGTGTTCTTCTGGAACAAAAATTCGTGAAAGACAACGGAATTTCAGTTCAGGATTACCTGAAACAAAGTGAAGTTCCATTGGTTAATGCTTTCCATCGCCTGCAATTAGGCGAAAGCAGCAACTAAAGTTTTTATTTGCATTAAGGCTACCAAATTGGTAGCCTTTTTTTTGTCCGATAACTTTTGAAAAGGCACATCATTGGAAAAAAAATATAACCGCATTCTTCTCAAACTAAGTGGCGAAGCATTACTGGGTGAACAGGGACATGGAATTGATGGAAACATCCTTACCAAGTATGCACAAGAAATTCAATCAGTCCGTGAAATGGGCGCCGAGGTATCCATTGTAATTGGTGGTGGTAATATCTTCAGAGGCGTAAAAGGAGCAACCGCCGGCATGGACAGAGTTCAGGCTGATTATATGGGCATGCTCGCTACCATGATCAACTCCATAGCATTACAAGATGCGCTGGAACGCCAAGATATTGAAACGCGACTTATGAGTGCTGTACGCATGGAAGAAATGGCAGAGCCATATATCCGCCGAAGAGCCATTCGCCACCTTGAAAAAGGGCGAGTAGTTATTTTCGGAGCCGGAACCGGTAATCCCTATTTCACAACCGACTCAGCGGCCTCCCTTCGTGCCATCGAAATTGAAGCCGATGTGATTCTCAAAGGAACACGTGTGGATGGTATTTACGATTCCGATCCTGAAAAGAATCCGGATGCCGTAAAGTTCGATACCATCACCGGTGATGAAGTGCTTACCCGCCGACTCAGCGTCATGGATCTTACTGCTTTCACCCTCTGCCGCGATAATGAAATCCCGATTATAGTCTTCAATATGAATGAGCCAGGGAATCTATCCAAGGTGGTTGCAGGGCATACTGAAGTTGGTACAACTGTTACCTGGGAATAAGAGGTATCAGGCACTCATCTTCATAAATTCGCTCATAAAAGGTGATTGTTGTTTCCACATTTCGAAGTAACGTGTTCCGACTTTGAATAAATCAGAATGCGAGCCGCTCTCAATAATTTTTCCTGATTCGACCACACTTATTCTGTCAGAGATCATGCAGCTTTTCATTCTATGAGAAATCATTAGAATACCCATTCCACGATCTCGAAGTGATTGTAAGGCCTTTAACACAATTTCCGCTGATCTTGCATCGAGAGCGGAGGTAGGTTCATCCAGAATCAGGATATCCGGTTTACGATTTAATGCTCTGGCGATGGATATCAATTGAGACTGACCACCTGATAAGCTTAATCCATTTTCGCCGATTAGTGTATCATACTTAAATGGCAGCTTTTCGATAAAAGTATGTAATCCAAGTTTTGAACATATGCGGATCATGTGGGTATCACTCTCAGTTTCGGAGCCAAATAATATATTATCCCTGATTGAGCCCGAAACTATCTGAACATTCTGCGAGACTGTCGCTACAGAATTTCGAATTTCACTCAGGTCATATGAGTTGATGTCCAGCCCATTAAGCCTGATAATTCCAGACTTAACCGGGTATAAATTTATGCACAATTGGGCTATAGTAGACTTGCCTGAACCGCTCTCACCAATAATACTGTGAAGCTCCCCTTTGCCTATTCTGATACTGAAATCATCCAGAACATTACGGGATGCTCCATAGCTGAATACCACCTTTTGAAAATCGATCCTCGAAACTTTGTGAAGTTTTCGGTTTTGTATCAACCTGCCTCTCTCTGATGGTAGGTCCTGAATATCAAATAGCCTGCGTGTTGCAATCACAGCATCCTGATATCGTTGATTCGAATTAATCAGTTCACTCACTGGCTGAGTGAAATATCCAATCAGGGTGTAGAATGCCATTAATTCACCCAGAGAAAGGTGATTATTCATGATCATAAATCCACCAAATCCTATCAGAAAGACAACAAAACTCCTGTTCAGGAAAGTGGTAGACAACTGCGTCAGAACCTGTGTTTGGCCTGATGTATAACCCTTGGTTAAAAGCTTCTCAATACTTTGGTTCACTCGTATTTCTCTATCAGTTTCCTGACCGAATAGTTTGTACAGCTCAATATTTTCGACAGTTTCTACAAGAATAGATTCGAGGTCAGCTGATGCCCTCATTACTTCTTTCTGATTCACTTTGTTCTTCTTGTTGAAGAATAACAGAATCAAGCCATATAGTGGCAGAATAGTTAAAATGAGCAATCCCAGTTTCAGCTGACTAAACATCATCAATGCAAAGGCACTAATTAGAATCACACAATTCAAAATCAGGTTCATTGCAATATCACTTATAAAGACTCTTATCTTAATCGCATCGCTAAATCGGGAAAGAATTTCACCATTCCGCATTCTGTCGAAGAATGACTTTTGCAACCTGAGCAATGATCCAATAAAAGAACATAGTAATACCTGATCTATCTGAAGACCGATTCTCAACATTAATTTTGATCGGAAGTAACCGGCAAAAAGTTGAATAAGAATGATGAGAATCATCAGGGATGAAATAAGAAGCAGTTCACTACTGCTACCACCAGGTAGAATATCATCAATAACGAATTGAATAAATAAAGCTGTAGATAAACCCAGAAGAGTAAATAGCAGAGAGATCAAAAATGCAGTAAGCAGGTCTTTCTTATGTGGATTTAGGATATGCTGGTATCTCTTATAAATCGGTTTTCTGTGGTCTGCAGAACTAAAATGTTCATTTTTTGTGATTTCCAGTATAACGCCGCTCCATTCTGGCAGGAAGCAATTTTTCTTTATCCATTTTATGTGACCATGTTCAGGATCCATGATCTTCACCATATCATCTTTAACTGTATAAATGACAACAAAATGCTGAAGTTGTTTTCTGATTAGATGTGCAACGACAGGTTTATTTATCTGATGGAGATATTCGTAATTAGCTTTAATGCCTATAGCATCAAAACCAAAGTGATTACATGCTTCCTGTAACCCGAGTAGGTTTGTACCTTTTGTATCTGTTGATGCTTGATATCTTATTTGTGCAATGGGGAGATGAAGGCCATAGTAAGAAAAAATGGATGACAGGCATGCTGGGCCGCAGTCAGTTAGATCTTGTTGTTTATGCTTCATTATATCATCCAAATAATGATCAACCATGTATAGAAATTCCCAATTGCATGCATTAACACAGTGTACCAATATGCTTTTGATAAACTAGCTCTTCGATAGTATATGTAGGTAATTGATAAAATAAATGAACCTGGTAAAGTGCCTAATACTGCTATCAGTCCATTGAATACATGTATGGCAGAAAATACTAAGGTGATAATCACTACAAGATTATTAAGATTTTTAGTAAACCTGGAAATAAACCAGTAAAGTGGCATTTGAAAAATCAGAGTTTCAAAGAGGGGGGCAATGAAAACTAGTGAAATAAACTCACTTAATGGGCTAAATAATTCATCATCGCCAAAAAGCAAAAATATTAGATCATCTGATAGATATCCTAATGACTCACTAAATGTGAAAATTAATACAATAAATAATACATAGAATATATCAACAACTAGCACTATCAATACTAAAGTTAATATAACTTTGTGATTTGGCAGTTTATCTAGTTTTTTAAATAATAATTCCATTAAAATAGTGGCAAGTAACCTTGCCACATTAATTATTCAAATGATTCCCAGAAACAATCCCAGGCTTCAGCAATTACATCTTCAGCTATACCTTCTCCTACTTGAATAATGAATTCGATCGCCCATTTCTTTACTGAAAGAATTGATCCTCCACTCAAATTAATCATCTCATTTTCACTCATTAAAATCACTTTACCTTTCATTTTAATTCTCCTGTTTTGCTCTGATTATTTCATTACATACTGCAGCTGTATTAGTTTGATTACATGAAACAGTATAGACTACTCTGGCTAACCATTTACCCAGCCAACAGCCTATACCGCCACCCGTAACATTCATCATCTCTTCCTGACTAATCAATTCTACCTTCATTTTTATTATATTTTAGTTCATATTTAATCATGATCAAATAAATGGTTAAACCGCGAGACCTAATCATTTCCTAATCATGTCATCTATGAAGACCGACATCATTCCCTTTCCTTACATTTTTGCTTTATCCAAAAACTCCCCTTTCGTCCTTCCTCACTTTTTGATTAATTGGGTAGGGTAATTTAATAGGGGTTATATGATTCGATTTTTCAGAGCCATTCGTAAAAAGCTGATGCTCTTAAAGCATATGTTCAAATTTCCAGTATTCTCGATTATGATTTGGTTTATCCTGACTCCATGTTTTTGCCAGAGCTTATTTCACAATACAAAGGAATGTATAAAACGGAAAATGGCAGCCTAGTTAATATAGACTTAAAAGATACACAACTAGCTGCTCAATACTTGGACAGTACAAGGGCTCTTAGATTCGAAATACCATTAATTCAAATCGGTGAGGATGAGTTTCTGTATCAGGGCGCACCAATTAAATATCAATTCAAGTTAAATGAAGATTCGACCTATTATTTCATTTACACACAAGGTACTTCCACTGATACATATATCCCTGAGAATTAAACCGAACTGACTTTTCATTTCTCCTCTTTCACTTTTTGTCAAAAGCCCTTCATTTTGTACATTTCGAAATTGTTAAGCAATCTAAAATAATTGTACAGACATGATCTCAGAAGAACTGAAAATGATCATCGAGCTTGCGGATGAAAAAATGGATGAATCCGTCGAATTCCTGATTAGAGAATTCTCTCACATTCGAGCAGGAAAAGCTACACCAGCTTTGCTGGATGGAATAAAAATAGATTATTATGGAGCTCAAACTCCGCTAATTCAGCTGGCAAATGTTAGCGTGCCTGAACCGCGTATGCTGATGATTGAGCCTTATGACAAATCAGTGCTCCCTGATATCGAAAAAGCCATCATGGCAAGTAGCCTGGGACTGAATCCTAACAATGACGGTGCCATCATCCGGATTCCATTACCCATACTTTCTGAAGAACGACGACGTGATTTGGTTAAACTGACTAAGGAAAAAGCTGAAGAAGCACGTATTTCTGTTCGAAATTCAAGACGTGATGCTAACGACGAAATTAAAAAGACCGTTGCTGCAGAATCACTTCCTGAGGATTCGAAATTCGAAGCAGAGGAACAAGTTCAAAGCATAACTGATAAACACACTAAAAAGATTGATGATATTCTTGAGCACAAGGAACAAGAAATCATGACTGTTTAGGACCAGGGACTCTAACTAATTAATGTATATATCCGACCTACATCTTCAGGGATTTAAAAGCTTTGCAGACAAAACCCACGTAAAATTCGACAGTGGTATCACGGCCATTGTTGGACCTAATGGCTGCGGTAAATCCAATATTGTGGATTCCCTTAGGTGGGTGCTCGGTGAGCAGCGCCCCTCCCTACTTCGATCAGCTTCCATGAGTAATGTGATCTTCAATGGTACAGCTAAGAAGAAAGCTTTGGGTATGTCTGAAGTGTCTCTCACCTTTGTAAACGACAAAGGCCTGCTACCGGTAGAATTTTCAGAAGTAACCATCACAAGAAGACTATATCGATCAGGTGATTCAGAGTATCTGATCAACAACACCCCTTGCCGACTTCGTGATATCATGGATCTCTTCATGGATACCGGTATGGGTTCGGATGCTTATTCAGTGATTGAGCTGAAAATGGTGGAAGAAATTCTGAACGACAAAAATAACGATCGTCGTCACCTCTTTGAAGAAGCCGCTGGCGTTACCCGATATAAAGAGCAGCGTAAAAAGACCCTTCGAAAACTTGCAGAGACTAAAAAAGATCTTCAGCGTGTTGAGGATATTCTGATCGAAATCCGCAAGAAAGCACGTTCTCTGGAAATTCAAGCTGAGAAAGCTGAAAAGGCTAAAAAGTATAAAGTTGAACTGGAAGAGAAAGACAAAGGAGTCACCCTTCTTGAATTCAACAAAATAAAGGCTGAACTGGAGCCACTTCAAGCTCAGATCGAAAAGGCTGAGAAGGAAAAAGAAGAAATTACATTGAAGGCCGCTAAGCTTGAAAGCGAAGATGAAGCGGCTCGCATGGAATTACTCAAGAAAGAAAGAGCACAGGCAGAGGCACAGCGACTGGTTAGTCAGATTGCTTCCACAATTCGTGATGCTGAAACTGAATCACAAATTACTTCTGAAAAGATTGAGAATGAGAAGAAGGTTATTTCTCAGTATCAAAATGATATAAAGCACTCAGAAAAAGACCTTAAAGATCTCCAAGAGCTACTGGACGACAGCGTTAAGAAACTGGAGACATTCGACGGTGATAGAAAGAAGTCAGATCAGATCCTGAATGAGTCTAAAAAGAAATACACTGAACTCCAGCAGACCTATTCAAAGGAACGTGGTGAGTTGTATGAGCAGGAAGTTCAATTGTCTTCCATCAGTAATGAAATTGTCAAACTTCAGGAATCCAAGATTAAGATAGAATCCCGACTGGAGAATACTGAAGGCAACCTGGAGCGCATTGATCAGGAAATTGCAGACCTCAATAAACTGGTAACCGGACTAAGTGAGGAACAAGCTGCTGTTGAGAAACAACTATCTGCGCTTTTCAATGAAAGAGAGAAACTGGAAGAGAATCTCGAGGAACAGCGCGATAAACGTGAGCAATTTGCTAACGCACAGAATGAGGTGAAAGATCAGATTCGAGGTCTTAGATCGAAAGTAGAGGCCTATAAATCTGAAATTCAGCTTCTAAATGAGTTAGCTTCTTCAAATGAAGCCTATCCGAATAGCGTCAAGTACCTGATTGATAAGCAACGCTTCGATTTTAAATTACTGGCTCCGGTATCAGAATTATTCGATACAGATGAAGAACATGCTGTTGCTCTGGAAGCAGTTTTGGGATCTGCTCTGAACTATATCGTAGTTCAAAGTCTGGCCGATGCCCGCAAAGCAGCAAGTATACTAAAGGAACAGAAAAAGGGGCGTGCTACATTTATACCTCTGGATCAGCTGGCGGCAACCTATCCCGTTGATGAAAATGCTTTGTTCCATAAAGTGAAGTGTAATTCTGAGTTTTTTGCCCTTAAACAACTTCTTCTTGGGAATGTAGTTCTTGTCGAAACTGCTGATGATTTTACAACTCTGAAGGCAAAAAATGTAAGTGGTGTTACTAAAGATGGTGAAGTGTACACTCAGAGTCATTTCTTTAAAGCCGGATCCAAAAGTAAGAATGCAGGTATTCGCGTAGGCCTTAATGATAAAATTGAAAAGCTTGAAAAATCTTCAAAAGAAGCTGAGAGTGAAATAAATCAGCTAGAAAATTATCTGAATCAGCTGGTTGATAAGTACAACAAGCTGAATATTGGAGAGTTAAGCCAGAACCTCAAAGAAAAGGAACAAGACGTTCGAAAAATCGAACAACAGCTGCATAGCATGAACTCAAAAGTTCAGGTTTATCAGAAGAATATCTCAGAGCTTGTTAATCGAAAAGACACATTAAAGGGTTCCGAGGGTTCTGCTCAGGATGAACTTGAAGCTATTCAGCCTAAACATGAACAACTTCAGACCTCCTATGAGAAGTCAGAATCTTTAGTTTCTGAAAAGAAAATTAAACTTCAGGAACTGGAAGAACAACGCAGCCTGGCACAATCGAGATACAATGATGCTCAGCTTAAGCATCAGGACATGAAGAATAAGCTGGATAACCTCGAAAGGGATATTACTCGTGCTGAAAATGGCATCGAAGGCTTAAATCGTGGTATTGAAAATCGACAGCGTTTAATTACTGAGAGTAATCAGCGTATTAAAGACTATTCGGAAAGTATTAAGACCCTATCTGGCCAACTGGAAGAGGCAAAGACTCAGAAAACAGAAGCAGATAAAGGTCTTGCAAAAGCTGAAGAAGCATCAGCCATTCAGCGAGGTTCTATTAACGAACTTGAAAAGAACCTGAAAGAGATCCGCCGACAACGGGAAGTAAACATGGATCTCGTTCATCACTTGTCTATGGCTAAGGAGAAATTTGAGCTTCAAAGCCAGTCACTTTCTGATCACATCTGGGATACCTATGGAATTCTTATGAATCAGGTGACAGAGACATTGCCGGCAGATACCAATATTGAGGAAACAAAATCTCGCATTTCTTGGCTTCGACAAAAACTGAATTCAATTGGTGAAGTAAATATGCTTGCTGTTGATGAGTTTGCCGAAGAAAAGGAACGCCTTGAGCTTTATGAAACTCAGATTGAGGATCTTGAAAGTGCTGAGAAACAGCTTCTTGAAACTATAGATGAAATCAATGAAACGGCCATTGAGCGTTTCAATACTACCTTCGAAGAAGTTAGGATAAACTTCCAGAAAGTATTTAAAACGCTATTCAACGAAGACGATTATTGTGACCTTATCATCGACGAAAATGAAGAGGATCCTTTAGAGTCTAAAATCGAAATTAAAGCTCAGCCTAAGGGCAAAAGACCATCAACGATTAATCAGTTATCCGGTGGTGAGAAAACACTGACGGCCATCGCATTGCTATTCGCTATTTATCTGGTTAAACCTTCGCCTTTCTGTGTACTTGATGAGGTTGATGCTCCACTAGATGATGCCAACATTGAACGTTTCGCAAAAATGATTCGAAACTTCTCAAAAGAAACTCAGTTCATTATCATCACTCACAACAAGAAGACCATGGAAAAAGCTGAGATGATGTACGGCGTTACCATGCCCGAAACCGGCGTCTCCAAACTGGTTGGTGTGAAGATGGATGAGGTGGCGTAATTATTAATTATAAATTCTAAATTATTAATTAATAATTACTGAACGTTCTTAAAAGCTATAGACGTTTTATCCCCATGGCGCGCAAAAAGTTTATAATTCCCGAGATGTACAAATCGCCGATTATCCGACAGATTAAGGAAGCGACTAAGATCACCGATCCCATGAAGAAGGATTTGACTCCAACTCTGCTTGATTTCGGTCCGGTTCAGTTTTACATCCCTCGATTTTTTGGTTTTTGTTATGGGGTAGAAAAT
>CBFHVG010000048.1:0-37194 GCA_965659005.1 uncultured Balneolaceae bacterium | reverse complement strand
ATTGAATTGACCTTTGTAAGAAAGTTCAATGTCTTCATCAGGGTTGTTTTCAAAAGAACTTACAATGAAACTACTACCATCAAACAACTTATTCATAGCGGGATGAAACAGAACTTTAGTTACCTGCTTCACCCAGGTTTTCATAAAAGGAATATTGATTATGAAATCACCGGTATTTAATTGCCCATTGAAATCAAATGACTCTTTTTGTGAGAGGAAAACATTCGCAACATTCTCAAGGGCATAGCTGGATTCCGAGAAAAATATCCAGTCTTTGAGTTGAATACTATAGATTTCATTTTGTCCAACAAAAAGTCTGTAAATATCCACTCCATTGAAATTATAGACAGTTTCTTCAAAGGTTTTATAAAAAATATCAGACAGATGAGTTATATAATCTTCTGGGCCTTTAGTTACCCATACAGGTTCCAGCTCAGTAGAGTTTGCTGGATATAAAAACAGTGCTTCAACAGACAATCGAGATGGTAGCTGGCTCGTTAAAGCTCTTTCTTCGATCTCTTTCACATTCAGAACATTTCCTGGCGTGATATCATCAAGTAATGCTATTTGCTGCATCCCATCAACATCTTTCAACGAAAGACTTTTTTCTGGAATGATTACAATTGGTGTATCATTGGGAATAAGCTGTTGCCAGTTCGTGTTATTATTAGAACAGGCAAGTGAGATTATTAGAACAGCAATAATGAGAAAGCCGTAATTACGTTTCATTAATTAAATGAATGCAGCAGTTTTGTTTTATATTTGAACAAATGTAATAATAGCATCAGTTACATTTTGTTCCGGAACAATCGGCATAAAGTAAGAATTAATCTATAAATGAGTTTTCTGAATCCAATCTTTTTAATTGCCTTAACAGCTGTGGGTATTCCACTGCTGATTCATCTACTCAATCTAAGGCGCCCACAAAAGATTCAGTTCTCAACTTTAGCTTTTTTCAGTGAGCTTCAGAAGACAACAATTAAACGTATAAAGATTAAAAGGTATGTTTTATTGCTTTTAAGGATTGCGGCAATAATATGTTTGGCTTTTGTTCTGTCTCGTCCATTTTTACCACCATCTTTGACTTCTGGCCTTAGTGATTCAGATGAACCTGCTATTGTTGTTTTCTTGATCGACAATAGTGTTAGTATGGAAAGGATAGATAAAAATGGACCGATATTCGATCAGGCTAAGGAGATTGTAAGTAAGCTAGTGGATCGATCAAAGGAAGGTGATCAATTCATTTTACAATTAACAAATGGTACAGGTATTCGGCTTTCAGAAGGAGGGCAGAATGAACTGAGAAGAAAACTAGAAGCAGCCGAAATTGAGGTTGCAGGAAATTTCACTAATGAGAGAATTGAAAACCTGCTTGCTTACCTATCGAATTCACCATATCGAAATAAAAAGTTATTCGTCCTAAGTGATGGGCAGGCATCACAACTTAACTTTGAGAATGATACTTCGGAAATTGAAAATGATGATGTATCCGTCAGTTACTTTGCTGTGGGTAATCCGGATGTTCAGAATACCTCTTTTAATTCCATAAAAGCGAATAGCGATATAATCAGCGTTGGGTTACCTGTAGAGCTTGAAGTGTCGTTAAAGAACTACAGTCAAAGAAGGGCTTTGAACCAATTTGTATCACTGGAATTCGAAGGTAATCTAGTAGGGCAGTATGCAGTGGAATTAGGGCCGGAGGAAGAAGAGCTATTTACTTTCCAGATTATTCCTAATAAAACCGGCTATATATCAGGTAAGTTAATTATAGAAGGTGATGAATTTACCTCAGATAACGAATACTATTTTTCTGTATTTGTACCTGAAGACAGAAGTATTCTTTGGATTACAGATTCAATTGAGAAAACAGGTTCAACCCAGAGTTATTCTGAATTAATTTTAGAAGCTATAAATCAGAGTGATACGCAGCTTAGTTATTCAAAAAATGATATTGGTGTTTTTAACAGTGGGTTTACTGATCAATACGATACCATCATTTTAGATGGTCTGGTTAGTGTTCCAGAATTTGTATTTCCATCATTGGTAAATCTAGTTCAAAATGGTAAAGGGCTTATCTTTTTCCCATCACCCAATGGTGATCTAAATAATTACAATAAACTACTGAGCCAATTCAATGTAGGTAGTTTTAATGGAATACGAGGTGATTTTGCATCATTCGAAGCAACTTCTCAAATCAATGAATTACCACAAGGCCATCCCATTCTAGATGAAGTATTTGATTTGACAGAGAATGAGAACCTTACCTTTAATCCACCAAATATTTATTACAATCTTCAGTTACAACCATCAGAATCTGCAACAGGTATATCAATACTTAAATCGAATGTAGATGATATAATTCTTCGACAACATTCATACGGGAATGGTAGGTTATTTGTCTTCACTCTAGGAAATGAACCTGGTTGGTCTGACCTGCCGGTTAATCCTGTATTTGCACCTTTGTATTACAGAACTTTATTGTATGCGTCAGCTTCCGAATCCGGTGGATTAAGAATATTTGAATTAGGACAAGAGTTCAACAACTATGTTGAGACCTCAGACAGGGAGATTCAGCTACAGTTAAATGGAGAAATAGCTAAGCCTGAGCTTATAAACTCTGAAAATGGCTTCTATATCAAATACCCTGCCCTGGAATGGAAACCAGGCTGGCTTCAGGTCACAGCTACTGATCTAGACCAACAAATTGGTATCAATTTACCAGAGGAGGAATCGGATTTTTATTTGATTGGAAATAACTCCTCGCAAATAGATTATCTGGAAGATCAATTAAAGGCATCAATTATAGAAACTGCAGACTTTTCAGACGAAGAACTTGAATCTGAATTAGCAGCAGCCAGTTTTGGCAAAGAGATATGGTATTGGTTTATGTGGGCTGGCTTTCTTTTATTGGTTATGGAAACGTTGGTAAGTATATACTACAAAGCATAAAGATGATCAGAGAATCCATCTCGATATTTTTCAATCTAAGTCTCGGTTTTTTTACTGTAGCCTCAACTATTCTCGCACTTTATTCAATAAATAATAGGTTAAGATTACGTCAGGTAAGACTACGCTGGCGAACAGGTAAATTATTCGGCTTTCCTTTGTTCTCCAGTATATTTTTGATTAGCAGTCTTCTGGTTATGCTACTCATGGCTACGCAAGGTGAAACTAATCGAATAGATACTATGTGGGCATACCTTTGGTTAAGTACTATGTGGTTTATTGCCAGCTACCTTGCTTCAAAAAGTTATATCACTGCGAATGGAATAGTCAAAAATTTGAATGAACCATCTCAAACAATAGCATGGTTCAATATTAATGATTTTGCAGAACTGGACACGAAGAATGGTAAGCAATACACCTTTGTATACAGAGAAGATGAAAATAGTCGTATATATCACAGATTAACTCTGGAAGTACCTCTAAACAGAATTAATGAATTCAAAAAAATCGTATCTTACAGGCTGGAAAAAAGAATGGAGAATGATTTGATAAAAATCACATCCGAAGAAAAAGAGAAATAGAGGAAGTAGCCCTTTTTGTTTAAAGACGTACAAAACTCTGATATTGATAAAGAAAGAGTCCTCCTGGTTGGAATTTTTGGGAATCAGGTCGGAAAAAGTCACGCCGAAGAATATCTAGATGAACTTGAAATGCTTGCAGATACCGCTGGTGGTATCGCGGTTGAAAAAGTACTTCAAAGTAGAAATAATCCTGATGCTAATTTCTATGTTGGTAAAGGTAAAGTTGACGAACTTCGAAAAATTGCTCAGGACAAAAGTGTTGATACCATCATCTTTGATGATGATTTGAGCCCAACACAGATTAGGAATATTGAAAAGGTGATCGAAGTCAAAGTTCTTGACCGATCAGCGCTAATTCTGGATATCTTCGCAGGAAGAGCAAAAACAGCAGCGGCAAAAACTCAGGTTGAACTAGCTCAGTTACAGTATTTATTACCAAGACTATCCCGATACTGGACTCACTTATCAAGGCAGAAAGGTGGGATCGGTACTAAAGGTCCGGGTGAGACACAGATTGAGACAGATAGAAGGTTAATTGGGCGGAGAATCTCAGTTCTAAAGGATAAACTTGAGAAGTTGGATCGCCAAAGGTCAACGCAGAGGAAAAGTCGTTCCGGCTTAACTACTGTATCACTTATTGGTTATACAAATGCTGGCAAGTCAACATTAATGAATGCACTAACTGATACTAACGTCCTTGCAGAAGACAGACTTTTTGCCACATTAGATTCTACTGTCCGCAGATTGGAGTTAAATAACCATACGGTATTATTATCCGATACCGTTGGTTTCATAAGAAAATTGCCTCATAATCTGATCGAAAGTTTTAAGTCTACACTTGATGAAGTTAGAGAGGCGGATATTCTGATTCATTTGGTGGATGGCTCATCTGCTTTAGTCGATGACTACATTACTGTAGTTCATGATACACTTAAAGAATTAAAAGCAGAATCTAAGAGAGCTATTCTGGTGATGAATAAAATGGATAAGATAGACGCTGACCAAATGGCTCAGCTCAAGATTTCCTATCCAGATGCCCTATATATTTCTGCCTCTCGTGGTATAGGACTAAAGAGGTTGGAGGAAAAAATTGAAGAGATTATTGAAGAAGATTATTTAACAATTACAGATAAGATTCCTCTTTCAAAATATAAGGCAATTGCATTTATTCATGACAAGGCAACGGTTGTTGAGGAACACTATCTTAATGATGAAGTTGAACTGACATTTACGATATCAAAAAAGGATTTTAAGCAGTTCAATAAATTGATTGATAATATTAACGCAGGTAGTGGAGTTGTTATAGAAAAAGACTAGCTCATGATTGTACATGAAATTATAAATACCGAAATCAGGCCTCTTGGAGTGAATGACACTGTCTCATTTGCTTTGATTAAGATGGATTTACTGTCAGTAACCAGATTCCCTGTTGTTAATGAGACGAATCACCTGATTGGTATGATTGAGCTAAATACACTGGTTGATGCGCCTTCTGAAAGTATGGATATTGATACTTTAGAGCTCAAGGAACCAGTTTTTATCCAACAAAGCAGTCACATTTTTGAAGCTGCTAGGCTTATGCTTTCGCATGAGTTGTATATTCTTCCAATTGTTGATGAGGAAATGAGGTTTCTCGGAGTGATCAGGAAGAAAGAGGTTTTGAATGCACTCGGAGAAATTTTCAACTTATCAGCTTTCGGTTCAGTTATTACCGTTGGGGTTGATCAGGTTGACTTCAGTCTTGCAGATTTAGTGAGAATTGTAGAAGAAGAGGGTGCAAAAATTTTAGGTATTGCTGTTCAGCAGCCTGGCTCTGAAAGCGATATGTATTATATTTCATTTAAGCTCAATATCAGTGAATCATCTACAGTAAGTTCAGCATTAAGAAGGTTTGGTTATCTGGTCACATCTGAAGCAAACAGTATTGACCTGGAAGCAGACTACACTGACAGAGCTAATGAATTGCTTAGATATTTAGATATCTAATTTCAATTTGACTACTTAACTTTTGTGCATGCTATTACCCGATACTAATCGCATCAGATTACTGTGTTTCTTAGCCTTGATATTCATATCCACAGGATCTCTATCAGCACAAGACTTCCAGAATAATCCAAGAAAAGATTATCAGAATGGTATAGAGCTTTACGATAATGGTCTATTCGAGGAAGCTGGCTTTTCCTTCGAAAAGTTTATCAAAAGATATAGTCAATCAACTCTTCTGGAGTCTGCATATTTCTACCTGGCTAAATCAAGAGCCGCCAGTGATTCTTCACATATTGTGAATTACTATCAGGAGTTTACCCAAAGATATCCAACATCGGAGCGGTCCGGATTACTATTCATTGATCTAGCCGTCAAATTTGAAAGAGAATCTGACTACGATGAAGCGATATCATTTTATGATAAAGCACTTCAAACTGGTATTTCAAATCAGAGAAGAGCTGAGAGTTTGTACTGGATGGCAGAAGCCACTGCAGAAAAAGGGGACAATGAAAAAGCCATTCAGATTTTTCTTGATTTATCAGATGATTACCCGGATTCAGAATGGGCTCCAAAAGCATTGTATGCCCGAGGGAGATTGCACTTATCCGATGGTAATTATGATGAGGCCACAATTGCTTTTGAACTACTTAAATCACGTTATCCAAATAAACCGATAACACGAAGAGTTGGTACCGCACTAGGCGAGTCTTATTATCAAAAAGGTGAGTATGAAGAAGCTATTACAGCTTTAAGAAATGCAATGCCATATCTGGATGATGAATCAAAATCAAAAGCTGTGATTCTCATCGCTGAGAGTCACAATTTTCTGAATAATTTTGACCGTGCTACTACCCGCTATCTTGAATATATCAATCTGAACAAAGGAACTGATAAGGTTAGAAACGCTTACTATGGATTGGGTTGGCTATATTATAAACAAGAGGTTTTTCACTGGGCGTCAGATTCCTTTTCAAAGGCTTCGATTGGTGATGATGAGATGGCAAGAAAAGCCCTCTACTACAAAGCAGTTAATGAAAAACTGGGCAATCGATATGCTCAGTCATACTCAACATTTGAAGAGTTTGGTGAACGTTTTAAGTCAGGACTTTGGGTTGAGGAAGCATACTATGAATGGGCAATATCTGCTTTTGAAGGAGCTCAGTATGGTGAGGCAATCGAAATTCTTCTTCAGCTTATAAGAAATAATGATGAGCTGAATAAAGCTGGTGAGGTGTTTACCCTTTTAGGTGAGGCTTATTATGCGAATGGAGAGTTTACAAGAGCGATCCAGGCATTTGAAGAAGCCGAAAAATCTATCAATCTGGATCCTAAAATTAAGACACAGGCTCAGTTTCAGAAGGCTTGGGTATTATTTAGGAATCAGGCTTTCGAACAAGCTCAACCATTATTCGAAAATATATGGCGTGAGCAACCCGATACAGAGTTAGGAATTGAATCACTCTTTTGGAGCGCAGATGCATATTATATGCAGAAACAATATGGACGTGCAGCAAATCAATTCGCAGCATTTGTGAACCGTCACTCTGATCATGAATTAATTGGCGCTGCCAGATACTCACTTGGTTGGTCCTACTTTATAATGGGCGACTTTGAAAAAGCCGCACCACCATTAGAAGCATTTCTTGAGAATTACAATCCTCCGCCTATAGCACTCTTTCCTTATGATACAGATACTCGCCTGAGAGTCGGAGATGCATACTATGCGCTCGGCAGATATTCAGATGCCATGAAGTATTATAACCAAGCCATAGGAGCTGAACCAGGTGGCGATTATGCAATGTTTCAGGTAGGTAATTCTTATTACAGAGCAAACAGGACATTTGAAGCCGTTAGTACATTCAGAAGGTTGTTGAGAATCTATCCCTTCAGCAGGTTGAGAGAACAAGCTCAATACAACATCGCTTACATCTACTTAAATACTTCGAATTATTCTCAGGCTATAGAGGAGTTTCAAACCGTTATTCAAAAGTACCCAAGAACGAATTGGGCAGCACGATCTCAGTATAATATTGGTGATGCTTATTACAACGCCGGTGAATACGATAAGGCGGTAGATGAGTACAATAAGGTACTGGAAGAGTATCCAAGAAGTCCTTACATCATTGAGGCTATTAATGGTATTCAGTATGCCCAATTATCGAGTGGAGAAGCTGACAGTAGTTCTCAAATTCTGGAAGCCTTTCTGAATGATAACCCCAGATCATCAACAGCTGATCAGTTAAGGTTCAGACAAGCTGAAAATGTGTATCAATCCGGGGATTACCAAAATGCAATTAAAGAACTTAGGCAGTATCTGAGGGTAACGAACTCAGATAGACTTGCGCCAAATGCATATATCTACTTAGCTGACAGTTATGTACAGATTGGTGATATAGAGAATGCACTTCAGTCCTATCAAGCTATTATTAGTCAATATCCCAGCAGTGATGAGTCAGCATCCGCTCTTACTAACATGGGTCAGATATATTCAGACTTAGGTAATTTTCAAAGAAGTCATAATATCTATGTCCAATTACTGCAGGAGAAGCCCAGATTCAAGTTAGAGGCTTATATAGGCATGGGTAATGCAAGTTTGGCACAGAATGATCTTGGAAAAGCACTGATTGAATATCAGGAAGCTTTGAAAACGAATAGTAGAAGTGAAGCAGCAAAAATAGGATTGGCCAAAGTTGGTATAAAGGAGAGGGATTATTCTTCTGCTGAAGAAATATTAAGAGAGATTGCTGAAACGAACACGACTAACCTTGGAGCTGAAGCCCAACACTATTTAGGAATTCTAAAACAAGAGCAAGGTTTTTATAACGAAGCTGTTGAAGAATATGCTAAAGTGAAGGTATTGTACGAAGCTTTTTCTGAATGGGTTGGCAGATCACTATATCAAACAGCTGAATGCCAAATAAATCTAGGAAACCGTGGTGAAGCTTTGAATACATTGAATACCATTATTAAAGATTACCCTGGTAGCACATCTGCTCAACGTGCTCAAGGCCTGATCAATACTTTGGAGTAATGGAAAGAAAAATTAAACCGATTCCTTCACTTAAGGGTGATCTGTCGCTCCCCCCCGATAAATCAATTTCACAACGAGCAGCAATATTCTCTTTACTTCATGAAGGTCGCTCTGAAGTAAAGAATTATTCAATGGCAGAAGATCCGCTTAGTACACTGGCCTGCGTTGAACATCTTGGCGCAAAAGTTCAGAAAAAGGATGATGTATTAATCATCGAAGGTACAGGTAGAACAGATTTAAACAATCAAATTTCTGACCTGGACTGTGGAAATTCGGGAACATGTATGCGATTGCTTTCGGGTGTTGTTGTAGGTGCGGGATTATCAATAAAATTAACAGGTGATTCATCTCTTTCATCAAGAAGTATGAAGAGAATTATGACCCCCATGGAAATGATGGGAGCGAAGATATTGGCGGCTAATAATCAATATGCACCTCTTCATATATCTCGTTCAGGTGAATTAAATGCCATTGAATACAAATTACCTGTAGCAAGTGCTCAGGTTAAGTCATGCGTATTATTAGCTGGATTGTTTGGTAAGAATGAAACTAAAGTCATTGAAACTACACCAAGCCGCGATCATACTGAACGGTTATTAAATTTGAATGCAGATGTTTCTGGTGACCATCGAATTATTAGTTCATCTGCAAATGATGCCATTCCAAATCAAAGTTATTCTATTCCTGCAGATTTTTCATCAGCTGCCTTCTGGTTAGTAGGTGCAAGTATTCAGAGGGGTTCGGAAATAAGACTAAAACAAACCGGACTTAACCCCACAAGAACTGGATTGATGTCAGTTTTAAAAGATATGGGTGCAAATATTGAAATTGAGAATGAATCCAATAATTCAGCCGAGCCAACAGGGGATATAATTGTTCGTTCATCTGACTTGATAGGCACAAGAATCACAAAAGAATTGATACCAAATTGTATCGATGAACTTCCAATTCTTTCCATTGCTATGGCATATGCAGATGGCACATCCATCATCGAGGGAGCTGAGGAATTGAGGCATAAAGAAACTGATAGGATCATGGCAATTTCTCAGCTATTGAAATCTATTAATGCAGATTTTGAAGAACTGCAGGACGGTTTAATTATTCATGGCAAACCAGACCATACATTTGAATCTGCGACATTTGAATCTTTTCATGACCATCGTATTGCAATGGCAGCAGCTATTCTATCCCTAAAAGGCCGTAAAGCATCAATCATTAAAGATGCTGAATGTGCTGCAATTTCCTATCCAAGCTTCTGGGAGCACCTCGACACTTTGTCAAATTAATGACTCTCCTTGTCATTACGTCATAATTGGTAATTCGCACTGTTTTTGGCATTACACTTGCATAGTGATAACTAAAATCACTCAAAACAGCATATTATGACAGATTTTTCAGAGTTCGGAATAGAGATAGAGAGACACCTATCAAAGTTAGGTAAAGACATTCAGCAATTTGTTGAAAAAGTAGTTCCTGTAGGTGATGAAGATCGTGACTTTACGCCAGACTGTGACATTGTAGAAAGTGATGAGGCGTTTAAAGTTCTTATAGATCTACCCGGACTCAGTAAAAAAGAAATTAATATTGCTCTAAAAGATAATGTATTAACCGTGAAGGGTGAACGTGTAATAAGTTACTCTGATAACGAAGAGGCAAAAAGACAGGAACGAAAAAGAGGTGCTTTTGCAAGATCATTTGGGATTCCTGAGACAGTAAACACTGCAGAAATTAAAGCTGCTTTCAAAAATGGTGTTCTGACTATTTCCATGCCGAAATCAGATGCTCTTAAAGACACTCAATCCATTCCAATAAACTAGTTTTAATCAAATAAGTTAAAGATATAGGTAAATAAACATGGGTAAAATCATAGGTATTGATTTAGGTACAACAAACTCTTGTGTATCTGTGATGGAGGGAAATGAACCTGTTGTTATTCAGAATGCTGAAGGCGGCAGAACAACTCCATCTGTAGTCGCATTTTCAAAAGATGGTGAGCGCCTTGTTGGTGCCCCAGCCAAACGTCAGGCTATTACAAATCCTGAAAAAACGGTTGCTTCTGTAAAGCGTTTTATGGGACGTATGTTCAATGAAGTAAAGGGCGAAACTGAGCAGGTTGCTTACAAAGTCGTGAAAGCTGACGATGGTACAGCACGTGTTCAGATAGACGACCGTCAGTATGCACCACAAGAAATCTCTGCAATGGTATTGCAGAAAATGAAGCAAACAGCTGAAGAGTATCTTGGACAAACAGTAACTGAAGCAGTTATTACTGTTCCTGCATATTTCAATGATGCTCAAAGAAAAGCTACACAGGAAGCTGGTAAAGTAGCCGGACTTGATGTTAAAAGAATTATAAACGAACCAACTGCTGCTGCATTAGCATATGGCTTGGATAAAAAAGATATAGATCAAACTATTGTAGTATATGACCTTGGTGGTGGTACATTTGATGTATCTATTCTTGAGTTAGGTGATGGAGTATTCGAGGTGAAATCAACACATGGTGACACCCATCTTGGTGGTGACGACTTTGATGCCAAGCTAATCAATTTCCTTGCTGATGAGTTTAAGTCTGCTGAAGGCGTTGATCTTAAAAATGATCCAATGGCGATGCAGCGTCTAAAAGATGCAGCTGAAAAAGCAAAAATTGAACTTTCAGCTTCACAAAAAACGAATGTAAACTTACCATTTATTACTGCGACACAAGAAGGTCCAAAGCACCTGAATGTTGATATCACACGTGCAAAATTTGAGCAACTTGTTGACGATTTGGTAAAAAGAACCATTAGTCCATGTGAACTTGCTCTGAAAGATGCTGGTCTGAATAAGAGCCAGATTGATCATGTAATTTTAGTTGGTGGTTCAACTCGAATCCCAAAAATTCAGGAAACGGTAAAAGAGTTTTTTGGTAAAGAGCCTAGTAAAGGCGTTAACCCTGATGAGGTAGTTTCTGTGGGTGCTGCTATTCAAGGTGGTGTACTTACTGGAGAAGTCGAAGATGTTGTTCTTCTGGACGTTTCTCCACTAACACTGGGTATTGAAACTCTTGGCGGTGTAATGACGAAGCTAATTGAAGCTAATTCAACTATACCAACAAGTAAGTCAGAGACCTTCTCAACTGCTGCGGATAATCAATCATCTGTTGAAATTCATGTTCTTCAAGGTGAGAGAGCAAAAGCTGTTGATAACAGAACCTTGGGTCGTTTCCACTTAGATGGTATTCCACCAGCACCAAGAGGCGTTCCTCAAATTGAGGTTACTTTCGATGTTGATGCCAATGGTGTTCTGAATATTACAGCTAAGGACAAAGGAACTGGTAAAGAACAAAGTATCCGAATCGAGGCATCATCAGGTCTTTCTGATGAGGAAATCGAAAAGATGAAGAAAGCTGCTGAAGAGCATGCAGAAGAAGATGCAAAAGAAAGAGAGCGTATTGAAAAAATGAACGCTGCTGATGCATTAATCTTCTCTACTAAGAAGCAGTTGGATGAATATGGTGACAAGATCTCAGAAGGCAACAAAACAGCTATTGAAGAAGCAATAGCGAAGCTTGAAGAAGCTCACAAAGCTGCAGATCTGGATGCACTTGAAACTGCAACTAATGAAGTTAATCAGGCCTGGACAGCCGCTTCTCAGGAAATCTATCAGGCCTCACAAGAAGCCGGTGCTGCTGATCCGGCAAGTGCAGGTGATGCTCAGGCAGAAGCCGAAGATAGCTCTGATTCTGATGACTCTGGAGCAGTTGATGCTGACTTCGAAGTTGTTGAAGACGACGACAATAAGTAAGCAGATTTTAGAAAATCGCCGAACATTCCCACTCGTAGAAATACGGGTGGGATTTTTTATTTTATGATATGGTTATTCTAGGTATTGAATCCTCCTGCGATGATACATCGGCTTCCATCTTAACTGATGAAGGAGTGAAGTCGAATGTGATTGCTTCTCAGTCCATCCATGAACAATTTGGTGGAGTTGTGCCAGAACTGGCATCCCGTGCTCATCACAAAACTATCTGGTTGACAGTGAAGCAAGCTCTCAAAGAGGCTGATACCAAACTTGAGGATGTTGATGCAATTGCGGTTACTCAGGGCCCTGGTTTAATGGGCTCACTTCTTGTAGGTTTGACATTCGCAAAAGGTTTAAGCCTAAGTAAGAATATTCCATTGATTGGTGTAAATCATATGGATGCTCATATCTATGCTAACTTCATTGATCATAAGCCTGAATTTCCATTTATATCCTTAACTGTTTCTGGTGGCCATACTCAATTAGAGTTAGTAACGGCACCATTTGAGCACAAAATCTTGGGTAAGACCAAAGATGATGCAGCAGGTGAGGCTTTCGATAAAACGGGAAAGGTTCTTGGACTTCCTTACCCTGCTGGACCAATAATGGATAAGTTCGCAAAAGATGGAGACCCGAAATTTCATGATTTCCCTAAAGGTTTATTACATGAAGGTCTGGATTTCTCGTTTTCAGGATTAAAGACAAGCGTACTTTACTATACTCAGAAGCAAAGTGATGAGTTCCTGAAAAGACATCTAAATGATTTATGCGCAAGTATATCTGAAGCCATTACTGAAGTACTTATTAGAAAACTTGAAAGAGGAATTGATCAAACTGGAGTGAAGACTTTTGTTTTATCTGGAGGAGTTTCAGCAAATTCTATGCTTCGAACGAAAGTGCAAGAACTGGCCGATAGAAAAGGGCTGGAACATTATGTTCCGAAAATCAGCTATTGCACCGACAATGCGGCAATGATCGCTGCGACGGGGAAACTAAAATATGAGATGAATCAGTTTGATGATCTCAGCCTAAAGCCATTCGCCTCACTATAATTTGAAATTCAGAAGTTTGAAGTTAATTTCTAATTCCAAATTTCACATTTTAAATTCTCTAGAACTTCTTCGATTCAGCTACAGCCAGCTCATCAACTCTTTCATTCAAAGGATCTCCTGAATGTCCCTTCACTTTGATCCAATGTACCTCATGTCCATTCATGGCAGATAACATGTCTTCCCAGAGTTCTCTGTTCTCAACTGGTTTCTTATCAGCTTTTTTCCAGCCTTTAGCTTGCCAGTTTTCGATCCAACCTTTTGTCATAGCATTTATGATCAATCCACTATCTGAGTGAATTTTTACGACACAAGGCTTATTAAGTGTTCGGAGGGCTTCAATAACCGCTTTCATTTCCATACGATTATTAGTGGTATTGGCATCACCACCTGAAATCTCTTTTTCATTCCCATTCCACTGTAGATGTGCTGCCCAGCCACCTGGCCCGGGGTTGCCACTACATGCACCATCGGTATAAACAATTACTTCAGGTTTAGACATATCTTTCAGTAATGATTTGAAGGTTAGCTTTCGTTTCCTTTGCTTTTTTCTCAACCATTTCAATCCAGTTTTCTTCCTTAGCTCCTGCAAATATGATGGATCTGCTAGAATTTATAACAGGAAGACCTGCATGATGTTCCAGTGCCTGGGCTAGGTCTTTAATTGATCCTCCCTGAGCCCCAATTCCAGGAATTAATAAAGAAGCATCGGTATGATTATTTAAAACCGGTTTCATTTCAGAAGCTTGGGTAGCACCAATAACCATTCCTAGGTGGGAACTGGATTCTGCATTTAGCACAGCAAGTTTTGCAGCTATGTATTCACCCATTGTATTATAACCTTCAAATGGTTTTTTAAGAAAATCGGAAGCTCCATCATTTGATGTAAGCGCAAGTGAATAAACAGCTTTTCGTTCATCATTTCTGAATGCATCAAGTGTCTCAAATCCCATTAGAGGATTTAATGTGATTGCATCAACATTAAAGGTGTCGAAATAGGATTGTTTATAGTGTAATGCGGTTGTACTTATGTCACCTCTTTTGGCATCGGCAATAATGATTCGGTCATCTGGAATGTGTTCTATTACTTCTGCAAATACAGCCAAACCTACAGGGCCAAGTGCTTCAAAAAAAGCAAGATTTGGTTTATAGGCACAAGCTGAATCATAGGTATAATCAATCACCATCTTGCAAAAGTATGTTACGGCTTCTGCTGTTTCACTAAAGCGAGAGATAACAGATGAAGGAAATAGGTTTAGGTTTGGGTCTAAACCAACACAAAGTGTGGATTGACTGCTCTTCATTGCAGCCATAAGTTTCTTTGTAAATTGCATGGTCAGAAGATATTGCTTCTTGAGAAGTAAATCTTCAATTCTTTACATCAGTTGATGCGCATTCACAACTTGATGGTTCGCAGCCGCAGTTACTAATATCTTTCTTCTTAAAAAGTAGATTCCTAAATAAATAACCCACAGCAAGAATTAATAGAAGAACTGCAATAAGATTCTGGACTAATTCATTCATAATTATGAAATCCATTGGTAAGCTATAAATGAACAAATGTAAGCCATGACCGTCATATAGGTAAACATCGCTATTGGCCATTTCCAGGAATTAGTTTCTCTTCTGACGATAGCAATTGTGCTCAGGCACTGCATAGCCAGTGCAAAGAAGATCATAAGTGAAATTGCTGTAGCCAATGAGTAGGTTGGTTCACCAGTTTCAGGATTAATGTCTCCCTTGAGTCTTTCCTTTAAACTTTCTTCAGCCCCATCTTCTTCAGAAATACTATAAATAGTACTAAGAGTCCCAACCATTACCTCACGGGCGGCGAATGAGGTTAAGAGACCAATTCCAATTTTCCAGTCGAAGCCAAGTGGTTTAATAGCTGGTTCAATGAAGGTTCCGAATTGCCCGGCAAAGCTTTTTCTCAACTGGAATGATTCTTCAGTATCAAAGTCGAATTTTTGATTTGAAGGAGCTGAGGCGAAATCATTTTTTGGAAAGGAAGCCAGAAACCATAATATGATGGACAAGACCATAATCACTTTACCTGCTTCAGTTACAAAAATCTTACCTCTCTGAAAACTATTTACAAAGACTAAATTCCATTTTGGGAGCTTGTAATCCGGTAACTCCATAAGGAAGGGTGATTTTTCATCTGTTTTAAGAATGAATTTTAATACAAGGGCAGACAGAACGGCCATCAAAATTCCAAATAGGTATAAACCGAAAAACGTTAATCCTTGATATGTAAATATTCCCAGAATAGTTGTTTCAGGTACAAATGCAGAAATGAGAATAGCATATACAGGTAAGCGAGCTGAGCAAGCCATAAATGGGAGAACCATAATCGTTATTATTCTCTCTTTCCAGTTCTCAATAGTTCTTGCGCCCATAATACCCGGAATAGCACAAGCAAAACCAGACACAAGTGGTACAACAGAACGGCCGTTTAGACCGATTTTAGACATAAATCCATCCATGATAAATGCTGCTCTGGCCATATAACCAGTTCCCTCAAGAGCAAAGATGAAAAAGAATAGAAATAGGATCTGTGGTAGGAAAATGATTACACCGCCTAACCCTGCTATCACACCATCTACGAGCAGACTATTTAGCATACCCTCAGGAAGTGTTTGTGAAACCCATGAGCCAAAACTCACAAAAAGAAGGTCTATTAGATCCATAAATGGTGTTGCCCACGAAAAGACTGCTTGAAACATAAGCAGCAAAATGGACATAAAGATTAGTGGACCGGCAACCGGGTGTGTAGTAATACGGTCAATTCGCTCAGTTCTTTGAGTAGTTTTTGCCACCTGAGAATATGACCGATCCAATACTTGGTCAACGAAAGAATATCTTTCCAGCATTTCAAGTGCTGCTGGGTTACTACCTTGCTTTAGTAGCCGATCATAAATTTCTTTTATTAGTGCTTCCCCTTTCTCAGGATTTGAGACTTTAAATAAAGGATCCGGAAGTTGAGCATCACTGATCATTTTCAGTGCTTCAATCTTTTGGGCAGAATCTGGAATATTTGTGTCTTCTGATATCCAATTCTGAATCTTAATACTCGATTCCTTTAATACCTCATGCTCGATCCATGAGACTGGTTCAGGCATTGATATATTTAATTCACTAAGAAAAGTTTTAAAGTCAGATACATTATCTGCGTTGTGTGCTGAAATTGAGAAAACTGGAATGCCAAGTCTTTCCTCAAGCTGCTTCTTATTGAGGTTGATTTCATTCTTCTCAGTTAGATCAGCCATATTCAATACTAATACAGTTGGAATACCCAAATCCAATACCTGAGTAAGAAGAAACAAGTTTCTCTCAAGCCTGGAACTATCAGCAATAAAAAGAACTAAATCTGGAGCAGCATCAAGTTCATGCACACCTATCAGAGTATGATAGGTTATACTCTCGTCAAGTTTTTTATGGTTGAAGCTATATGCACCAGGTAAATCAATGATTGTATGAAGAAGTCCATTGATAATGGATGTTCCTGCTTTTCTCTCAACAGTAATTCCTGGATAGTTGGCAACTTTCTGTCGAAGACCGGTAAGTTGATTGAAAAGAGTAGTTTTACCCGTATTGGGGTTACCAACAAGAGCAATTCTTAATGGTTGATCGATCATTATGCTTGCGCAAGAATTATGCAGTCACATTCGGATTTACGTAGTGCTAAAAGCTGCCCTCTAACTTTTATTTCTACAGGGAACCCAAATGGTGCAGGTCTGACATATGAAAGCAAAGCACCAGGTAAAACTCCAAGTTCATATAAGCGGTCAGCAAAAATCCCTTTAACATCTACAATCTGATAGTCACCCGAGATGGTGCATTCAGATAACTTATATAGGCTTTTTGTTTCAGATTGCTGCATGGAGCTTCTTGTTTAGATATGATCTAAAGAAGATACGGGTTTATGGACTACAGAAACAAGTTGGTAGATATCGATACGCATCGTAAATCATCTGAATTATGGAGTTTTTCAATGTGAAAATACATTTGGGGCTGAACTCAATTTTATTAGATTGTTTGAGTCTAATAACCACCAGTCTAATACTATGCATTTCAAAAGTTTATCCAAATCGATCCTGTCTCTTTTAAATACAATAATGATACTCGTACTTAGTCAGGGTATTCTACTCGCCCAGGATGGAGAAAAAGAAAATAAAAAGAAAAATGGAGATTTACCTCTTGAAGCGGGTCGAGCATTCTCTTTTGATATGAATGAAGGGTCCTGGATTTCTTTAGATGTAAGTCCAGATGGTGAAACCATAGTATTTGATTTCCTTGGAGACCTTTACACACTTCCAATTTCAGGTGGTGAGGCAAAACAAATAACCAGCGGAATGCAGTTTGATAGTCAGCCAAGGTTCAGCCCCGATGGTAATAAGGTTGTATTTATATCCGATGAGAGTGGAGGGGAGGGAGTCTGGATTCTGGATCTGCCTACAGATGAGAAAAAGCAAATCACCAAAGGGAAGAGTAATGAATATCAGTCACCGGAATGGTCTCCTGATGGCAAGTATGTAATTGCTTCAAAACAAGCATCGGGTAACCATAAAATCTGGTTATATCATATTGAAGGTGGATCAGGAACAGCACTTGTTAATTCCCCATCGAATCTAAGAATGACTGAAGGGGCATTTAGTCCTGATGGAAGATATATATGGTATTCTCAAAGAACAGGGACATGGAATTACAATGCTGCCCTGCCTCAATACCAGATTGCGACCTATGATAGGGAGACGGGAGATAGAACCACTCAGGCATCCAGATATGGTTCAACATTTAGAGCTACACCATCAAATGATGGATCGATGTTGGTTTATGGAACAAGATTTGATGAGCATACCGGTCTTGTATTAAGAGATTTAGATACTGGCGATGAGCGATGGTTAGCCTATCCTGTTCAACATGATGATCAGGAATCGAGAGCATCCAGAGATGTCTTGCCGGGTATGTCATTTACACCAGATGATAAGTTCGTTGTTGCATCCTATGGTGGGAAAATATGGAAGGTGCCCGTTGACGGTGGCGATGCGATAGAAGTTCCTTTTAATGTAAAAGGAACAATTGATATGGGGCCGGAATTAGATTTTGACTACCCAATTTCTGATTCAAATGAATTTGTTGTTACACAGATAAGAGATGCTGTACCATCACCGGATGGTAAAATGTTGGCCTTTACTGCATTAAATAAAATCTACACGATGGAATACCCTGACGGGAAGCCTGAATTGTTAGTAAAGCTAGATGAGACTATGGCTCAACCTGTATGGTCTCCTAAGGGCGATTGGATTGCATTTGTCACATGGAATCCAGAGGGAGGTAATGTTTATAAAGTAAAACCAAATGGAAGGAGCCTTAAGAAACTAAATTCAGACAATGGTGTATATCAACATCCTGTATGGTCTAATGATGGCAAAAGAATTGTGTTAATAAATGGCGATTCTGAAGGTTTTAGAAATGCTACTCAGAGAACAGCTTTTAGGGGGACTGCAAATATTATCTGGATAAGCGCTGATGGTGGTAAGGACAATTTTATTACATACAGTAGTGGAAGAACAAATCCTCATTTTGTAAAGGGTAATGACAGGATATTCCTGTCTGGATTTAACGGATTAACATCTATCAGATGGGATGGTACAGATGAGAAAAAGCATCTAGAGGTTAGGGGGCAGGCAGCTCCGGGATCATCAAATCGTCCAAGGGCTTCCTGGATTAGAATGGCACCAGAAGGTGATCAGGCATTAGCACAGGTTGGAAATAATCTATTTGTTGTAACAGTACCAGTAGTTGGTGGTGATGGAGCTTCAATTAATGTTGGAGGTAGTAGTTCGGCATTTCCATCAAAACAATTAACTGATATTGGTGGACAATTCCCGGCCTGGGCATGGGATGCATCTAGGATTCACTGGTCAATAGGTAATGCTCATGTTGTTTATGATTTCGAGGCTGAAAAAACCTATGAGGATAGTGTGAAGACAGCAAAAGAAGCAGAAGATAGGGATGATGACAGTGATGGTGAAGAGGATGAAAAAGATGATGAGTCTGATGATGATTCAGAAACGAAAGAAAAGCCGAAAAAAGATGATGGTTATAAACCAGTAGAAACGCGCATTGAAGTAATGGCAAAAAGAGATACACCTCAAGGCACATTAGTACTGAGGGGAGCAAAAGTAATCTCTATGAAAGGTTATGAAATCATTGAAAATGCAGATGTTCTTATAGTTAATAATCGTATTCAAGCAGTAGGCGAACAAGGATCAGTGGATATCCCTGATGATGCTGAGATTATGGATATGTCAGGTAAGACAATTGTACCCGGATTTGTTGATACTCATTCTCATTTCAGACATCCTGTTAATCTTCATAGGGGACAATTCTGGTCATACCTAACAAATCTGGCTTTTGGTGTTATTACAACAAGAGATCCACAGACTGCAACAACAGATGTCTTAACATATGGAGATCTGGTTGATGCAGGTGATTTGATAGGTCCCAGAATTTATTCAACTGGGCCCGGGGTATTTAGTGGGGAAGGAATAAAAAATCTTGATCAGGCTCGCGATGTTTTAAAGCGTTACAGTGCTTACTACAATACTAAAACCATTAAAATGTATGGGGCAGGTAATAGAGAACAGCGTCAATGGATAATACAGGCAGCAAGAGAACAAGAGTTAATGCCAACAACTGAAGGGGCATTGGATTTCAAAGAAAATTTAACTCAGGTAATTGATGGTTATCCAGGACATGAGCATAGCTTCCCAATTTTCCCACTTTATAAAGATGTAATTGATCTAGTGGCATATTCACGAACCGTTTACACGCCAACGCTTCTGGTTGCATATGGAGGACCATGGACTGAGAATTATTTCTACTCAACAGAAAGACCTCATGATGACCCGAAGTTGAATCATTTCATGCCTCATGAAAATCTTGATTCTAGATCCAGACGCCGCAATGCAGGTTGGTTCATGGAAGAAGAATATGTGCATGAAGAGCAGTCAGCTTTTGCTAAAGATCTTGTTGAAGCAGGAGGCAGAGCGGGAGTTGGGTCTCATGGTCAACTTCAGGGATTAGGTTATCACTGGGAGTTATGGGCTATTCAAAGTGGAGGCATGAAGAATCATGATGCATTGAGAGTAGCAACAATTATTGGTGCTGAAGGTATTGGATTGGAAACAGATCTGGGTTCAATTGAACCAGGAAAGCTTGCCGATCTGGTTATACTCAATACTGATCCTCTGGATAATATCAGGAATACAGTTGACATCTCTCATGTTATGAAAAATGGGAGGCTATATAATGGCGATACATTGGATGAAGTATTCCCAATGAACATTAAAATGCCAACATTTTGGTGGCAAAATGCTACCCCGATTAATTTACCTGGAGTAAAAGATTAAGTATTCAAAGGCGATCTGAGGTAGGTCGCCTTTATTTACAATACTGATTCTGGGAACACTTCTTCAAAACCATGTGGTGGTTGGTTAAGAGTCCATGTTTCGAAATAAAAGAAACGTTCAGAGCGAACACGTTTTCCATTTATGCTGAAAAAGCGCATGTGATCCGGTACCATTTTCTGAAGACCGTAAAAGAAATTAGTGTAGATATTATTTTTTGAGAACATATGAAGGTCAAAACCATCATGAGATTTCTCTTTAAAAATAATCACATCATCTTTTTGAAGCATTGATTTCAACTCTGATTTAATGTGCCCAACATTGGAGTTTTCATCCAGCTGAAGTTTCGGTATCTCTTGAATAACAGATTCATCATTTCCAGCTACGATAACATCACCAATTTCTAAAGAAGAAATAGCATCACTTAAAGAGTTGAATTTTTGTGAGGCTGTAAAGAATTGACATGGCTGCAACCCATTTTCAAGAACTGAAACAATACGTTCATAACTGTTAAGTACAGATAAACCGAACTTTTCTGTCCTCATATCAGTGCCAGTGAAATAAAGTTTTGAATAGGTTGGATCTGGTCTGAGGAAGTCTTCAAGTGTTGAGTTTTCCTTTATTCCTGCACCTCTTTCAGCCAGTTCATCAAGACGCTGATCGTGGAGGAATATAAGTTTGAATAATTGTTGTGAGCTCATAGAGTTTAATAGCTATAAAAAAACCCAATATACGGTTGCATATTGGGTTTAAAATTAAAATCTGACTGATTAGATCAGTGTAGCAATAACAAGCGCTACAACAGACATCAGCTTAAGAAGAATGTTAAGTGATGGACCTGAAGTATCTTTGAAAGGATCACCAACAGTATCACCAACTACCGCGGCTTTATGTGGTTCTGAACCTTTGCCATATTCAACACCATCAATTGTAACGCCTTCTTCAACCATCTTTTTAGCGTTGTCCCATGCACCACCGGCATTAGACTGGAAGAGTGCCATCAGTACACCCGCTGAAGTAACACCAGCAAGAAGACCACCTAGCATTTTTGCACCAAGAGCTGGATCGTCACTAATGAATCCTGGAACGAAACCAAATAGAACAGGGACAATTACAGCAAGAAGTCCCGGAAGAACCATCTCACGAATAGAAGCAGTGGTAGAAATCTCTACACATTTTTCATACTCAGCTTTACCGTCAGCAGCTTCGAATGTAGTTTGATCTTCTTTAGACCAATCTGCGAATTCTTTGCCTTCATTAGCATTCATTACGTTTAATGCAGCTTTCAATTCAGGGATATCTCTGAATTGACGTCTTACTTCCTCAATCATACTCATAGCTGCACGTCCTACTGCATTCATAGATAATGCAGAAAACAGGAATGGAAGCATAGCTCCAACGAATAGAGCAGCCATCACAAATGGGTTAGTTACATTAATAATAACTTCTACTCCAGGATTAGCAGCTTCATAAGCAGTGATAAATGCTGCAAAAAGAGCAAGAGCTGTAAGAGCAGCAGAACCAATGGCAAAACCTTTACCAATAGCTGCAGTAGTGTTACCAACAGCATCTAATTTATCAGTTCTTTCTCGAACCTCTTTTGGAAGTTCAGCCATTTCAGCAATACCACCAGCGTTATCTGAAACAGGACCGTAAGCATCAACTGCTAACTGAATACCTGTGTTTGCAAGCATACCAACAGCGGCAATTGCAATACCATAAAGACCAGCAAAGCTATATGCTCCAATAATGGCAACAGCAATGATTAGAATTGGAATGGCTGTCGAAATCATACCAACACCGAGACCAGCAATTATATTAGTCGCAGAACCTGTTACTGACTGCTTAACAATTGACAATACTGGTTTAGTACCAGTGCCTGTGTAATGCTCAGTTACAAGGCCGATTAGGAGTCCTGAGGCCAAACCAAAGATTGTTGCCCAGAATACACCTGAACTTGTGTAATCTTCACCACCGAAAGTCCAAGTGGCTGGTAGCATCCATTGAATAATAAACCATGATGCAATAAGCATAAGTCCAGCTGAGAAAAACTCACCAAAGTTCAATGCTTTTTGTGGGTCACCACCTTCTTTAACTCGAACGAAGAATGTACCAATGATAGATGCGATGATACCAGTTGCAGCAAGTGCTAGAGGAAGAAGTACAGCAGAGATGCCATTAAAGTTATCAGACCATTCTGGGATTGTCATGAAAGCAGCACCAAGAACCATAGTACCGATGATAGATCCAACATAAGATTCGAAAAGGTCAGCACCCATACCGGCTACATCACCAACGTTATCACCAACATTATCTGCAATAGTTGCAGGGTTTAGTGGGTGATCTTCTGGAATACCAGCTTCAACTTTACCAACAAGGTCAGCACCAACGTCAGCAGCTTTCGTGTATATACCACCACCTACACGAGCAAAAAGAGCAATTGAGGATGCACCAAATGAGAAACCGGTAACTATAGCAAGTACCTTGTTTACAGCATCAGCACCCTCGAGTCCGAATAAGTGTGAGAAAAGAATAAAGAGACCAGAAAGTCCAAGTACGCCTAGGCCTACAACACCAAGACCCATTACTGAACCACCAGCAAATGCTACTTCAAGACCTTTTCCGAGAGATTTTCTGGCTGCGTTTGTAGTTCTTACATTGGCTTTGGTTGCGACCTTCATTCCGATAAACCCAGCTAGGCCAGAACAGATTGCACCAACAATAAATGAAATAGAAACCATCCAGCTACTTGTTTCTGCATCTGCGCTAAATGCCAGAATTGCAGCTACTACAAGTACAAAAATAGATAGTACTCTATATTCAGCTTTTAGAAACGCCATGGCACCACTTGCAATACTATCAGCAATGTGACCCATCTTTTCAGTTCCAACTTCCTGTTTGTTTACCCAAGCAGATTTTATTGCTGTGTAGATTAGGGCAATTACGCCTGCTACTGGGATTAGATAAATTATGTTATCCATGAGTTTTTATGTGTTGTTAGTTACGATACATTAATTAGTTGAACCAATTCATGGTTCGGGTTATCCCAACTTTCAGAAAGCTAATGCAAGCCTCATGAGCTTTTTCTTTTGCCTCACTCAGCATATCTGCTTCGCTCTCGTCAAATGGACTTAAAACAAAATCAACCTGTCTGCCTTTCGGAAAATCACTACCTATTCCGAATCTAAGTCTTGGAAACTTGTTAGTTCCAAGCTCTTGAATAAGATTGTCGATACCGTTATGACCGCCTGTACTGCCTTTTTCCCTAATTCTGATTGTCCCCAGTGGGAGGTTCAGGTCGTCATAACAGATCATGCAATCTGTCAGATCAATATTATGTTTATTAAGGGCTTTTCGAACTGCGACTCCACTGCGATTCATAAAAGTAGTTGGTTTAATTAACACTACTTTCTGCCCCTTAAACCGCCCTATAGCTTCCAAATAAGGTCCGCTACCTGACGTAAAACGAGCCGACATTGTTTTTGCCAGCTCATCTACTATATCAAACCCGATGTTATGTCGGGTACTTTCGTACTCCTCACCAATATTTCCTAAGCCTACAATTATGGGCATAGATCTGGTGAATTATTTAAATATTTCGAGATTACTCGTTTGATTCTTCTGCTGATGAATCATCTCCACCAGAAGCCTCAGTTCCTTCAGCACCCTCTTCAGTACCTTCAAGACCTTCTTCAGCTTCAAGCTCGTCTTGTGCAGTAACAAGTGCACCTTTTGGAGGTCTGATGTTTACAATGGTTCTGCTTAGACTGTCAATCGGAATGATATCGCCAAGATCCAGATCACTAACGTGAACAGAATCACCAATATTCATATCTGAGATATCGACCTCAAATTCAGAAGGAATATTAGCTGGAAATACACGAATTCTCATGAAATTCATTGGCTGGAATAATCTACCACCCTGCTCAACGATACCTTTTGCAGTACCTTTAAGCTTTATTGGTACACGAAGTGTAACTTTATGCTTATCAGCAAGCACATAGAAATCTGCATGTAGTGGTTTATCACTAACGGGGTGGAATTCAACTCTTTTCAGAAGAGTCTTATATACCTTACCGTCAATAGTCAGTTCCTGAAGCTTAGTTTCTTTCTTCTTCAGGATTTTCTCAATTTCTATTTCATCAATAGAAAAGTGAAGGTTTTCTTCAATTTCAGGGCCGTAAAGTACAGCTGGTACTTTGCTGTTTTCTCTTAGTTCTTTAGTCGATTTTCGGCTTAAGTCTCTAACGGTACCTTCAAGTTTTACAAGTTCAGGATACGACATGGTTGCATGTATTCTTATTAGTGATCAAAAAGTGCACTTATTGTTTCATTCGTATGGATTCGTTGTATCGCTTCTGCAAAAATTCCGGCTACGCTCAGTACCTGCACTTTATCTGAGGGTTGTCTCAATGGTACTGTGTCAGTCACCAGAACACGGTCGATAGGTGAATCCTCGATTCTTTGAAAAGCAGGTCCTGATAAAATAGGATGTGTAGCACAGGCGATAATTTGTTTAGCGCCATGATTTTTCAATGCTACAGCAGCGTTAGTCAATGTACCTGCGGTATCAATTAAATCGTCAACGATTAAAATATTTTTGTCTTTTACTTCCCCAATGATGTTCATCACTTCAGATTCGTTCTGCTTTGGTCTTCTTTTATCAATAAAAGCCAGGCCGGCTCCAAGTTTCTTGGAGTAAGAGCGAGAAGTTTTTAAGCTGCCTACATCAGGTGCAACTACTACGAGATCATCAATATGATTTTCTGTGAAGTAGTTGAGGAAGAGGCGGCTTGCATATAAGTGATCAAGTGGGATATCAAAAAATCCTTGAATCTGTGGTGCATGGAGGTCCATTGTAAGGACTCTATCTGCACCAGCTTCAACAAGTAGGTTTGCCATCAATTTTGAAGCTACTGATACTCTGGGTTGATCTTTACGATCTTGCCTTGCGTAGCCAAAATATGGGATAACAGCGGTTACTCTTTTTACGGATGCTCTTTTTGCTGCATCCAGCATTAAGAGTAATTCCATTATGTTTTCGCTTGGCGGTGGAGTTGATTGAATTAAATATAAATCTTCTCCGCGAATGCTTTGCTCATACTTTACATACAACTCGCCATCAGAGAAAGACTTAATGGTGAGTTCACCCAGGTTCAAGCCCAATTCTTCAGCAATGGCTCTCGCGAGAGCTGGATTGCTGGAACCTGCAAATATTGCTAGAGGTGTATCCAAAATGAGCTAAAAAGGGTGTATTGTTGCAATTGCTAGTGTGCGTATATAAAAAGGATGACCTTAAGTCATCCTGAGTATTGAGCGTATCAATGTTGCCCGGGGAGGACTCGAACCCCCACATACTGGACCAAAACCAGGTGTCCTGCCATTAGACGACCGGGCAATGTCTTTTTCAGACAGACCCCAAAAATAGAGATATGTTTTTTTGCAATCAAGATTCAATTACGTTTTTAAATACAAAACATGAAGAACATCCAGATTGCGAACAGTAACTTTTCCACTGATTATATAATCCGGGATGAGAAAGCTGGTTAATATCGTCTATTCCGGCTTTTTTAAATGGTTCAGTGATCTTTTTAGGTAATACAAGTTTAGCTGTTTTCCACTCAGCAAAAGCATGATTTTTTAATCTTTCAGCAAACATCAGTGATCCAAGTACAAAAAGTGCGGGTAGATAGTAGAGGTTATAAATTTTTTTGAGTCTGTTTGTGGGTCTAACAACACCTGATTTATCGAGCAATTTTTGCCAACTTTTCATGGGTTGCTGATGAATAAAAAAGTCCAAATCTTCACTTAGGATAACATAGCTCAATTCAATACCCAATCTGCATCTTTGCTCAGGATGATTAGATGGTCGAACGGATTTATAGTTCCATTTAATACTTCTGTTCAGGATCAATTTCGTAATAGCTTCTTCAGATAACTTTTTGAAATCTTCAAAATCCTGACCTTCGAAAAAATGCTTGTTGACTTCAGCTGATGCTTTCACCATTTGTGCTTTGTTATGTTGAATACCAAGGCCCTCCCAAATCGCTAAACACATTGCTTTTTTCCAAGCTAGAGAAGGTAATTCATTGGAATCAAAGTATGAGTAGATAAGATCAGTTTTGATCTCAAAATACTCTCTAAGGGCTTTATCAAGCTGATTGCCGAATATTTCTGGCCGGATACTTGAGATAAATGATTGACAGGGTATGCCATGCTGATCTCTTGCAAATAGAAATGGCAATATTTGATCAGATAAATAGGGTAGCAGAGTTATGTGAAATGGTGCTGAACCATTGTCACAAATTGCCCTCCTACCTGGATGCAAGAAAACGTGAGCAATACAATTGTTATAAGCAGGGTCCAGGTGATGCTTGTGGTTAAACCAGTCAGATTCATTGATATGAATCTCAACAGAACCACACCAATGTATATCATCAATTAGTAAAGATGAATATTTGAAATCGGGCCCATCGGTTTGGTTTAACAAGCCAGGCTCAAGAACAGATACTTTCTCACCATCAACCGTTCTGAGGTTGAAGTTTTCAAGAAATTGGTGTTTCCAGATAAATTGAATGATGGATTCAGGCTGATTAAGCCAGAATTCATCCATTCTTGAGTTCTTTGTCGTTTAGCTTAATGTCTTCTGTAGCTTCATAAAGATCAGGCAAAGTATGTTTCACACTGTGCTTGATATTTGAGGAAACCTCAGCGATTTTTTTTTCGCCTTCCTCTTTCCATTCATGACCTTTGTCTTCAATCCATTTGCGAGCATCGTCGGCGTTATTGCTAATCCACTCTCGGTTATCTTTCCCACTTTGAGGAGTTGTCAATAACCCAACCAGAAATCCCCCAGCAAATGAAGCTAAAGCAGTTATCGCTATTTTTACGGGTGTATTCATGTATTCTCTCCTAAGAAAAAATGTATAATTTATACTGTTTGGTTAACAGTGTTAATTTACCATTATTATAGTAACATTTACAGCATATGTTGCACTTTTTATTATCTATTTTTCCGAGTATGATTTACTACTTACTAGTTCGTATCTTTTTATATGCATGATGAAATTATATTGATGAGTCCGGATAGAATCGGACGAAGTTTGAAACGCATAGCTCTTCAGATTTGGGAGGATTTGGGCGATGTTCAAAACCCACTACTTATTGGTTTGAATGAGCGAGGATATGCAACAGCTAAAATTATATCGGACTATTTAAATGAGATCACAGGTTGTAATCCTGAACTTGTTAGATATGACGTTGCTGGATCAGAATTTAATGGGGATGAACCTGATTTAGAAAATAGAAACGTCATCCTGATTGACGATGTGATTTTTTCTGCTCAAACCATGTTTCACGCTATTCTGGATATTTTTAAAACACAACTACCAAATGACCTTAAAGTTGCCGTTTTAGTTGATAGGGGACATCGATCTTATCCAGTTGAGGCATCTTATGTTGGGGTAAATATCCCAACTAAGCTAAAAGAACGCGTGGATCTACTTCTAACAAATCATCTACCTGATAAGGTATTATTAACAACGCACGAATAATGAAAAATTATAGAATAATTGTTGCCGGGCTCTTTATTTCTCTTTTTACTTCAAGTATATACGCACAAGAAACAATAAATATTCCAGATACTCTCGCAGGCTGGAATACAACCTGGGTAGCAAGTTTAAATGGTACTCAGGCAGCATATAATAACTGGTCTCCTGGTGGGGTAAGTACAGTTTCAGGTACGGCGGGTTCGCTCTTAAGGGGTATTTATAGAAAAGAACGGTTCGGATATGGCTATGTAGTAAACCTAAACTATGGTAGAGCCAGAATTGACGAGCAAGGCGTAAGAAAAACTGATGACCGTATAGCTATAAGAAACAGATGGACTTATGAAATCCCGGCTTATAAAAGCCCTCTTAAATTATTCGCTACTCTAGGTTTTATTACTCAGTTTGATGAAGGTTTTGAGTATGGCAAGGGACCAAATAATTCTGATCTCAAGATTTCTGATTTCCTGGCACCAGGGTATATCACTCAAAATTTAGGTCTTGAATATAGTCCAGCAGCCAATTTATCCTTTGACGCCGGTTTTGCGATGAAGCAGACAATAGTCAGAATTGATAGTTTAGGTGCTTTGTATGGAGTAGAAGATGGTGAGAACTTCAGAAATGAGGCCGGTTTTGGTCTTGCCATAGATTTTTCTCAGAAAATCGCCGAGAATATCAATTATGAAAGTCAGCTAATAACCTTTACCAACATCAACAGATCATTTAGAAGTACTGACTACATCTGGGTTAATCAATTAACAGGGAAAATAAATTCTACAGTAAACACTGTAATTCAGTTTGATCTTATGTTTGATGATGATTTCTCAAATGAATTACAGATTAAGCAGGTTCTTGCAGTCGGTGTTCAGGTCAATCTCTACTAAGATTTATGGATAAACCAACTCTCTCGTTTCTTGAAAGATACCTTACCGATTTTGACAACTGGAAACAGAGTTTTGGTGAGTGGGACATTGATCCCACACTAATTGTGGATGAGGATAGGATGGAAGAGGTTTTTTCTGATCTTATTCAAAGATTTGAAGGAAATTACCCTTTCCATCATCCTGTTTATGCTGGGCAGATGTTAAAGCCGCCTCACCCTGCTGCCTGGGCAGCATATGCTTTCGCTATGTCAGTAAATCCAAACAACCATGCTTTAGATGGTGGCCCACCCTCCAGTGCAATGGAAAAGGAAGTGATAGCAGAGCTGGCGAAATTTTTTGGGTATGGTAAAGAGTATCTGGGGCATTTAACTGCCAGTGGCACAATAGCCAATCTTGAGGCTTTGTGGGTTGCCAGAGAATCTCATCCGGGTAAAGGAATAGCTTTCTCTGAAAACGCTCATTATACACATGAGAGGATGGGCGCCTTGCTAGGAATGACAACTCAGAAAATAGATGTTCTAGAAGATGGTATGCTCGATCTTGAAAGTATTGATGTTACAACAGTAGGCACGTTGGTTGTAACTCTTGGTACCACAGGTTTAGGCGATGTTGAACCTCTTCATCATATTCTTCACTGGTCGAAGGCTAATAATATCAGAATACATATTGATACAGCCTATGGTGGCTTTTTTCACACCATCAGTAACTCAACACTTATTGATAATTCGGCTTGGAATGTTATTCATGAGGCTGACAGTATTGTAATAGATCCACATAAACATGGAATGCAGCCCTATGGTTGCGGTTGCGTACTATTTAAGGACCCAAACGTAGCTCGTTTCTATCTTCATGACTCTCCGTATACCTACTATACTTCTGATGAGCTTCATCTGGGAGAAATCAGTCTGGAGTGCTCGAGAGCTGGAGCAGCAGCTGTTGCTTTCTGGGCAACATTGCAATTGTTTCCGTTACAGCAAAATGCTGGCTTCGGTCCAATAATGAAACAATGCCGTTTTGCAGCCTTGCATATGCACAATCTATTAGTTGAAAGTTCGAAATTGAATCCTTTTAAGGAACCTGAACTGGATATTATCGCTTACTTTCCAATTCCTGATCAGAATAAGGTTTCAGAGATTTCAAAAAACTCAGTTCGTTTGTTCGAAGATGGGATGAGGAATAAAGAATTTTATGTGTCTCTATATAAAGTGCCATCAGAGAAATTCAGAATAAAATATCCTGAGTATGAGGCCGATGAAGAGATAGTTACAATTTTAAGGAGTGTGTTGATGCGGCCGGAACAATCAACATTTGTTGAAGAACTTGTTAATAGGATGGAAAACCATCTCTAATCAATCTTCGATTTCAACAATTACTTCTACTTCAACCGCAAGATTTACTGGAAGACTAGCCATACCAACGGCAGAGCGGGCATGTTTACCTTTCTCTCCAAAAACCTCTACCATAAAATCAGAGTAGCCATTCATAACAGTTGAATGTTGAGTGAAATCAGGCGGGCAATTCACCATACCAAACACTTTGACCACTCTTTTAACTTTAGAAAGATCACCAATTTCATTTTTGATCACGGCAAGGTGCTGAAGAGCCACAGATTTGGCAGCCTCATAACCTTCCTGAACACTAAGATCTTGTCCAACTTTTCCTGTGATCCGACTACCATCAGGCAATCGTGATCCCTTACCTGACAGAAATAAGAAATTATCGACTCTTACTACATTTACATAATTAGCAATAGGCTTCCCTACAGTCGGTAGGTTTTCACCCAATGCTTCTATGCGTTTTTCAGGGCTTTCCTGCTGTGCAATTGCAGGAAAGGAAACAAATAATAGAAGAACAAAAACTAGCTTTCTCATATTAATCTACATCGAATGAAATGCCTTGAGCTAAGGGTAATTCAGCAGACCAGTTCATGGTATTCGTTTGCCTGCGCATGTAGGCTTTCCATGAATCTGAACCAGACTCTCGTCCGCCGCCGGTATCTTTTTCACCACCAAAAGCTCCACCAATTTCAGCACCAGATGTTCCTATGTTAACATTGGCTATACCGCAGTCTGACCCTCTGGCGCTTAAAAAGGTTTCTGCTTCTCTCATATTTAGTGTAAACACTGATGAACTTAAACCCTGGCTTACACCATTATGAATGGCTATTGCTTCTTCAAGTGTTTTGTATTTCATGAGGAATAAAAGTGGAGCAAAAGTCTCATCTTTTACGATCTCGAATTCAGGCTTTACTTCAGCTATACATGGTTGCACATAATAGCCTTCTCTTTCGATTGGTTGCCCTCCAAAAATAATTTCACCACCCTCTTTCTTTACCTGATTGATAGCCATAAGCATATTTTCGACTGCATCCTCATCTATCATTGGCCCTACGAGGGTTTCATCATTAAGTGGATTCCCAATATTCACTTTGGCATAGATATCAAGTAGTCTTTCTTTAACCTGATCATAAACATCTTCATGGATGATTAACCTTCGGGTTGATGTACAGCGCTGACCACAAGTACCAACAGCTCCAAATACAGTTGCTCTGACGGCCATTTCAATATCGGCCTGATCTGAAATAATTATGGCATTGTTACCACCGAGTTCGAGGATAGATTTTCCTAGTCGCCCGCCAACTGTCTTGGCAACTTCTTTACCCATTCTGATAGAACCGGTTGCTGAAATAAGTGGAATACGCTCGTCTTCAGTCAACCATTCACCAACTTCACGACCACCTGTTATGATGTTAAAAATTCCTTCAGGTAAATTATTCTCTTTTAAAACTTGAGCAACTATTTCCTGAACAGCAATTGCACAGAGGGGAGTTTTTTCTGATGCTTTCCAGATCATTACATCACCACAAACAGCTGCTATCATTGCATTCCAGCTCCAAACGGCAACGGGGAAATTAAATGCAGATATAATTCCGACTATTCCCAGAGGATGCCACTGTTCATACATTCTATGTTCAGGTCTTTCAGAATGCATAGTGAGCCCATAAAGCTGGCGGCTTTGACCAACTGCAAAGTCACAAATGTCGATCATTTCCTGAACCTCACCAAGTCCTTCCTGATAAATTTTACCCATTTCATAGGTTACCAGTTTCCCAAGCGGTTCTTTGAATTCCCTTAGTTTATCGCCAATCTGTCGAACAATGTGACCTCTTTTAGGTGCAGGCACTGTTCTCCAGTATTTAAATGCCTCCTGAGCAGTCTCAACTACTTTATCATACTGTTCTCTGGTTGTTACTGAGACCTGAGCAATAGTAGCCCCGTCAATTGGAGTTTTAGAAATTATGTGTTCGTTACTTTCGAACTGTTGCTGACCTGTGCTTGTACCGGCATTGACCCCTTCAATACCTAGTGTTTTCAAGAATTCCATGTGATGAACTTGGATTAAAATTTTAGCAAAGATAGCAGATTTAAGATTAAGATTTTAAGATTGAAGCGAATGCAAGATTCTGATACTTTGCATTCATGCAGAAGGCGTCAAATAATGATTTAACCCTGATTCGAAAATTAAAACTTCGTAAGCACCGGGAAAAAGAGAAGCTATTCTTTGTTGAAGGAGAGCGGGCTGTTATTCAACTAGTAAGAAATGGTTTAGTTGAAGTCGAACAGATTTTTCTGGAAGAGAGTCTTATCCCTCTTTTTGAAGCTTATCCCTCTTATAAACCTAAGTTGAAGTTGCTGGATAGAGACTCTAAAGAGGATGTTTACAGTACAGAAACTCCTCAGGGTATTCTTGCTATATGCAGGATGCCAGATGAGTTAGGTCTTGATGATATTCTGAATCAATCGGGTTTGATCGTGGCATTCGATCGTATACAGGATCCTGGAAATGCTGGTACAATGATGAGAACAGCTGCCTGGTTCGGAGTAAGTGCGATGCTTATTAGCAAAGGATCAGTCGATATGTATAATCCAAAAGTGGTAAGAAGTACAGCTGGAGCTACAGGATCTATTCCAATATTCTCAGGAGAGTTAAGTGATATGTTATTAAAAGCAGAGGAAAAGGACTGGAAAGTTCTTCTATTGGATGGTGGTAATAACAGTGTATCCATACAGGAAATTGAGGTAAGTGAAAAGCAAATTTTGGTGATTGGCAATGAAGCTAATGGGGTAGAGAAATCATTGTTTTCACAAAGTAGAAAAGCTGTCCGAATTGATGGAGATGAACAGGAGCAGGTTGAAAGTTTAAATGCGGCAATTGCTTTAGGAATAGGGCTATTTAAGCTAAAGAAGGCATAATTAGACTGCTTCTAAATTCTAGATTGTTTATTAAATCTATATTATTTCTGTCTTTCAAATTGCAAGTTGGTCTCACTTTAGCGTTATTAAAAGAGCCGTTCTTTTACAAACTACAGCTGGCTGAAGAAGTATTAAAACTAATATCATTTGCATGCCTAGAAAAAAAGAGAAAAAAATCTTTGTACTAGATACTTCCGTTCTTTTATATGACTATGATGCCGTTAAGAATTTTGAAAAAAACGACATCGCAATTCCAATCACCGTTCTTGAAGAGATTGACACTTTCAAGAAGGGGAACACGGTGACGAACCTTCATGCTCGAGAGTTTATCCGCTATCTTGATAAAATCTCCGACGACAATATTATACTTGAATGGATTCCGCTCAATGGGCGGAGCCACGGGAAACTCAGAGTACTTGCTGACGAATCCAGTAAAGTAGATGCTTCAAAAGTTTTTGGGAAAGTGACCAATGATCATCGAATTCTGAACTCCACCCTAAAACTGATGGAGGAAAATCCAGGGAAGAAAATAATCCTGGTATCCAAAGACATTAATCTTCGATTAAAAGCCAGAGCACTGGAGATTGAAGCTGAGGACTATGAGACAGTTCAAGTCAAAGATATTGAACATCTTTATCGGGGCAAGACTCAGCTTGAACTTGAAGACGGGGCTGTAATCCCTAAATTTTATGAAAAAGGGATGCTGAAGGCTACGGATATCATGGAGGAGAATCCAATTGCCAATCACTATTACATTCTTAAAAACCATACCGGTTCTGCTCTTGGATGGTATAACCCTCGAAATAAGAAGCTGGAACATGTAGATAAGATTAATGCCTATGGTATTTATCCAAAAAATGCGGAGCAGACCTTCGCTTTACATGCATTGATGAATCCAAATGTGAGATTATGTACAGTTACAGGTTCAGCTGGTACTGGAAAGACACTTCTTGCATTAGCATCAGCTCTTGAGCAGCGAAGCAATTTTAAACAGATTTACCTGGCACGACCTGTTGTTCCATTGAGCAATAAAGATATTGGATATCTACCTGGAGATATTAAGTCAAAGGTAGATCCTTATATGCAACCGCTCTGGGATAACCTGAGTTTTATTAAAAATCAGTTTAAAGAGACTTCGAAGCAATTCAAGAAGATTGATGAGATGGTTCAAACTGAAAAACTACGCATCGTACCTTTGGCTTACATTCGTGGCCGATCGTTATCTAATGTTATTTTCATTGTAGATGAAGCCCAAAACCTGACGCCTCATGAGATTAAAACGATAATCACGAGGGCAGGAGATAATACGAAGGTGATATTCACTGGTGATATCTTTCAAATTGATACACCTTATCTGGATGCCCAATCTAATGGGCTTAGTTATTTGGTTGATCGAATGCATAACAATGAAATGTATGCACACATCAATCTTGAAAAAGGGGAGCGATCAGAACTTGCTAACCTAGCAAGTGAGTTGCTCTAACCCCTGATTTACTGAATTAAAAAGATTAAAGCTTACAGGTGCACAAACTTTACATCTGTAAGCTCTCTTCCTAAAAAGAGTTCTGCGGTTTCCTGAAAACGTTGTGGGCGATCAGTAACATAGCATCTGAAATCTCCACCGCTCTCATTCAATGCATTCATTTCACCAAGTTTATCTCTGGTTACTTCAGCAATAGCCTGAGCTGAATCAATTACATGAACTCCAGGTTTATTCAAAACCTCAATAATTGATCTTTTGAAAAGGGGGTAATGTGTACAACCTAATATTATGGAGTCAATATGGCTTTCTTTGAATGGTTGTAGATATATTTCAAGTGTTTTGAGAGCAATTTCATTTTCAGTCCAGCCTTCTTCTGCAAGTGGCACCAACAAAGGACATGGTTGCTGTATTACCTCAATCGAAGGATCTCTATTAAGAATGGAACGCTCATAAGCTCGGGAATTCACCGTTGCCATAGTCCCTATCACACCCACTTGCTCTTGACCGGAGAAATGAAAGAGGGCTTCGGTTCCGGCAGTGATCACATCAAGAATTGGGATATTCCCAGCTATTTTTTCAATTGCTAATTTAGCAGAGGCTGAAACGGTATTACAAGCTATTAATATGAGTTTCACGTTCTTACTTAACAGAAAATCAGTTATTTCAAGTGCGTATTCACGAACCGTTTCCTGAGATTTGATACCATAGGGTACCCGTGCTGTGTCACCAAAGTAAATGATGTCTTCATTAGGTAAAGCCTCCATTACCGCTTTAGCTACGGTTAATCCACCAATACCTGAGTCAAATATTCCTATAGGTGCCTTTTGTAATTCTTCCAATTATTCTGATGTAAGGTGAAAGTCAAAACTAAATTGAACTAAAATATAATCAGAATGTTTCTCTAGGCAATAAATTCATATTTTAATTGACCAAAATTCAATAATTATCCATTGAAAAGATTACTCCTTCCCCTTCTACTATTACTTATCATTAGTAGGCAGTCTACTGCTCAAAGTTCGACGAGACAAGATACCACTTATATACCGGCTGTCCTGGAAGCGGAAATAGTGATTACGGCATTCGAAATTGAGAAGGAATTACTTAGACAATCAGGCTCAGTAAAATATATTCCAGATCCGGTTCAGTTATCTTTTGCAGCAATCTCACCAGTGCAAATTTTCAATACAGTGCCTGGAGTTAGATTTGAAGAAAGGGCAATGGGTAGTTATAGAATTGCAATTCGAGGCTCTTCTCTCAGGTCACCATTTGGTGTGAGAAATGTGAAAGTATACTGGAATGGCATTCCTTTTACACAGCCTACAGGTTCAACGCCATTTAACTTACTTGATAATTCTAATTTTGAATCTATTAGTGTTTTGAAAGGCCCAACCGGTTCTGTATATGGAGCCGGGACTGGTGGTACAATACTCATAGAGAGTGATTCTGAAGCCAAGTATTTAAGGAGCGAATCAGATGTAGGATTCAATAGTACCTATACTCTTGGTGAATTTGGGCTTCAGAGATTTGACTTTGGTGTACATGCTTCTGACATGAACAAACAACAACAACGGAGTATTAAAATTTCTACACAATCGTCTGATGGCTATAGAGATCAAAATTTTATGGATAGATTGAATCTTGAATATGTCTATAAATTCAATGAATTCAAGCCGAATCAGTTTCAGATTAGCGGTCTGATAAGTGATTTAAATTATGGAATTCCGGGTGGTTTGAACGCAGACCAATTTGCAGCAGATCCAACTCAAGCTCGGCAAGGAAATCCATTTGCTCTTGGCAGTGTTGATGCTAATGCAAGTATAGACCAGCTTCTGTTACTTAGTGGGATCACACATACATATAAAGCTAATGACCAAACGGGATTGAGCGCTTCCAATACGATTTTCTTTAAATATTCTGATTTTGAGAATCCATTTAATCTGGATTATAAAAGAGATGAGCGCAACTCCTATGGATTGAGAAGCACAGTGAACAGAAAAATTAATGTTTCAGATGATGTTTCAGCCAATATTGTAATAGGAACAGAATTACAGTATGGAAATTATGAGGCTAATAATTTTGAGAACGATTCAAGCAGAGTGGGGACTTTAAATTTTTCAGATGAACTCAATTTGAGAAATAGCACTTTCTTCCTGAATTCGAACTGGGAACTTGCAAATAACTGGTCCATTGAGGCAGGTTTTAGCTTGAATAAAATCAGATATGAAATTGATAG
>CBFHVG010000047.1:0-15577 GCA_965659005.1 uncultured Balneolaceae bacterium | reverse complement strand
TAACGGTAGGTTTGTGCTGATAGATCACCGGTGCCAATACCAATATTAGCAAGATTTGCCTCAGAAGTTGTAGTTGTATTATCTACTAAGTCTTCTTCGATAATTCGGTTTCGTTGCCTAATACTGAGATCTTCAATTCCTGTAGCATTTTGTTGTGTTACTGAGAATCGTCTGATAACATCCATTTTTGGAGAACTTCTATAGTGCTCAAAACCGATGGTCAATTTTTCATCATTAATAGCTGCATTAAAGTCGAAAGTCAATTGAGAGCTAAGTGTTAATCTATTTACCAATACTCCCATATCGAAATTTTCCTGTATGGTAGAACTGAAATCAGAACTATACTGAGAGTTAGTATTCTCATTTAATTCATAGGCCAGAACAATACCATAAGCTGAATTTACTTCTCCATTATTTACTATCCGAAGTAACCTGCCTTCGTATTCATCATTTCTTGAACCAATTTCATTACCGTTAAAAGCCTGATCTACCGGACCAAGATCTGTAAAGGCCAGTCTGGTTTGGAGGTTCTCATTATCTATCTGGTTTTCCCTGTTTAACCCGGCATAAGAAAAGAACCAGCCCTTTTGATCACTCTTTCTTATAAAACCTGAAAATCGAATATCTACGTCACTCGAATTTGACCCAAAATAAGAAGCTGAAAAAAGGCTCTTATTCATAAGGTTAAATTTTGCAGGATTTAGCAGACTTTGCTGAAGGCTATCCGGAATGAAATTGGAAAATGAAGCAGGTAGTTCGGTCTCATAAGGAAGAAAATCCCTTTTGAATTCATAAGAATTGATATCTTGGGCTATTACACTGGATGTTAATGCCAAAAAAACTAGAACTAGAAAGCTGGATCGCATTAAAATAATATTGATGGGATTGAGTTAGATGGTAGACTAAAACAAAGATTCAATCAAGGATTTTGAAACACATTCGTTTATTTAACATTTTCTTACCTCTTTTAGTGTGTTCACTTTCTCTCGGAAGTGCAGAATTATTATTCGCACAAAGTGAGTTTACCGTGGCCAGGGTAAAATACAGAGGTGGCGGCGACTGGTATAATGATCCTTCTTCGCTGAGTAATCTGGTAAAATTCACCTCTGAACAGATGAATATGAACATATCATTGAAATATGAGGATGTGTCATTAGGTTCAAATGATATTACCTCCTACCCTTTTTTGTTTCTTACCGGGCATGGTACCATTTCAGCAAATCGAACAGAGGTAAGTAATCTTCGTGATTATCTCGAAAATGGTGGCTTCCTCTACATTGATGATGACTATGGCTTGGATGTTCATGTTCGGAAATTGTTAGCTGACACCTTTCCCGAAGAGGAACTGGTTGAACTTCCTTTCAATCACCCTATCTATCATCAGATCTTCGATTTTAACAATGGATTACCCAAAATCCATGAACACGATGATCAATCACCTCGCGGATTTGGGTTATTCAAAAATGGAAGACTTGTAGTTTACTATACATATGAATCGAACCTGGGTGATGGCTGGGCTGACCCTGAAGTGCATAATGATCCTCCCCAGGTACGTGAAAAAGCCTTACAAATGGGTGCAAACATACTTGTTTACGCACTAACACATTAGTTGTATAAACCATAGCTCTTTGCTTTATCCTGATCATATTTTTGAAGATATTTAGGGCTTCAAACTCAGCACTTACATTCAAAGCAATCTATGATCATTCCCATCGCCAGCGACCATGCCGGTTTTCCGGCCAAAACCACTACTAAAAAGCTTCTTGAAGAAATGGGTCATACACCAGTTGATTTTGGTACTCACTCTGAAGATTCAGTTGATTACCCCGATTTTGCAATTCAGGTCGCAAAGAGAATCAATGATGGTGAACATGAATTTGGCATTCTTCTTTGTGGTAGCGGACAAGGTGTGTGTATGACAGCAAACAAATATCCTAAAGTGAGAGCAGCATTGGTTTATAATGCAGAAGTTGCTTCAATGACGCATCAGCATAATGATGCTAACATTATTTGTTTACCTGGAAGATCTTTAGACGAGTCTGAAATCAAAGACATTCTTAATGCCTTTTTTAATTCCGATTTTGAAGGCGGTCGTCATCAACGCAGAGTTGAAAAAATTGAAACACTAACCCGAGATTAAGACATAAATGAAAAGTATTCAGCAGCAGGATCCAGAATTATATAAACTAATTGAACAGGAAACTGACCGACAGAATAATAATCTGGAATTGATCGCATCTGAGAATTTTGCTTCAAAAGCTGTGATTTCAGCAATGGGATCAACATTGACCAATAAGTATGCTGAAGGTTATCCGGGTAAGCGTTATTACGGCGGGTGTGAGGTTGTTGATATTGTCGAGGATTTAGCGAGAGATAGAGCTAAAGAATTATTTAATTGCGAATGGGTTAATGTTCAGCCTCATTCCGGTGCTTCTGCAAATGCTGCCGTTTATCTGGCCTTTATGAAACCCGGCGATACATTATTGGGCTTTGATCTTGCACATGGTGGACACCTTACTCACGGCTCACCTGTAAATTTCTCAGGAATCTGGTTCAATGCTCAGTTTTATGGTGTTGAAAAAGATACCGGAGTGCTAGACTATGATCGTGTCAGAGATAGAGCTAAAGAAGTTAAACCGAGACTTATTTCTATTGGTGCTTCAGCTTACTCCCGTGATTTCGATTATGAGATTATGCGCTCCATTGCAGATGAAGTAGGCGCATATCTATGGATGGATATGGCGCATACAGCAGGTTTAATTGCAGCAGGTGAACTCAATGACCCCCTTCCTATTGCTGATGTTGTTACTACAACTACGCATAAAACACTGCGTGGACCTCGATCAGGAATGATTCTGGTTGGTAAAAATTCTGAAAACACCTTGGGAGTTGTCGCACCTAAATCTGGTCGGGTTAAAAACTGGGGTGAAGTGCTGGATTCAGCTATTTTCCCGGGAATGCAGGGTGGACCACTCATGCATGTTATTGCAGCAAAAGCTGTCGCTTTTGGCGAGGCTTTAGAAGATTCATTCAAGGATTATCAGAAGCAGACAAAGTCGAACGCAAAAGCAATGGCCAATAAGTTTTTAGAAATGGGTTATGACATTGTTAGCGGTGGAACAGACAATCATTTGATCTTAATTGATCTTAGAAATAAAGGCCTAACCGGAAAACAAGCCGAGGAAGCACTCGACAGAGCAGCAATCACTGTTAATAAAAACATGGTTCCTTTCGATACGCAAAGCCCATTTGTTACATCGGGTATTCGAATAGGTGCGCCGGCTATGACAACACGAGGTTTTGGAAATGAGGAATTTGAGCACGTAGCTACTCTCATTGATAAAGTAATTCAAAAGCCTGAAGACCAAGACAATCTAGCAAAAGTAAAGTCTGAGGTTAGAGCTTTGTGTGATCGCTTCCCTCTGTATGACTTTGCTACTGTTTAATACATATTTCCATGGCTGAGCGACAGATTATGTCCGAAAACCCACCCAAGGCTATCCCTCCTAAGGATAGATCTAATCAGATGTCATTTCTTGAACATATTGAAGAGTTGAGATGGCGTCTGATCAAAGGTATAGGTGGAATGATTATCGGAGTGATCGCTACGGTTATCTTTTCTGATTTTGTAATTGAGGAAATTCTACTTGGTCCTACAAAATCAGACTTCTTCATGTATCAGCTCATTGGTGTAGATGCCCAAGATTTGACTCTTCAAAGCAGAAAGCTTCCTGGACAGTTTTTCGCTTACTGGGGTGCCATTATCATTTCTGGAGCTATTATGGGCTCTCCCATATTCTTCTATCAAATGTGGCAATTCATTGAACCTGCTCTCGAATTAAAGGAAAAGAAATCTGCTTTCTTAAATTCAGTATTCGTGTCCGTCTTTTTCTTTGCAGGAATTTCGTTTGGCTATCTGGTTCTGGTGCCCTTTGCTCTTCAATTCTTTACAGCATTCCAGATTTCTGATGTGGTTAGAAACGACTTCGATATCAATGAGTATTTCTCCTCTCTTTCTCTTTGGGTAGTTACCTGTGGTATTATATTCCAGATACCGGTCGTTAGTTATTTTCTGGCAAAACTGGATATACTCACACCAACATTTCTTCGAAAGTATAGAAAACATGCTATTGTTTTAGCACTAGTTGTTGCAGCGTTTCTAACTCCACCTGATCCTGTTTCACAGATATTAATAGCCTTTCCCCTACTTCTCCTTTATGAACTATCTATATGGATAGCAAAGCTTGGCAACCGACATTATGCTAAATCACTTGAAAAGGCTTTTGCCGGTGATGAACTCTGATCTATATTCATGAAACAATCTCTCTTAATCTTATTTGCCCTGCTTATCATCTTTACTTCTTGCGACAGTCCTGACCCATATACAGGTACATACAGAGGTGTAATTGAGACTCAAGGCGGTGATTTAGTATTCAGCTTATTTATTGAAAAAGAAGGAAATGATTACCAGGCAAAAGTAGTGAACGGTAAAGAAGAGCTTTATTTCTCAAGGGTTGAACTGACTCCAGATTCCTTTGCCTTATCCTTTGAGTTTTTTGATTCCCACTTAAATGGCACTTTTGATGAACAAGGTAATATGTCTGGTGCATGGACTCGTACCTTCATTCAAAAGAATGATAGTCTGGCCTTTAGTGCTGAGAAGGGAAATGAATCCAGATATGAATTAACCGGCAAATCAAACAAACTATTTGCCGGTTCCTGGCAAACCACATTTAAAGGTAATGGATACGAATACAAGGCAATGGGTTATTTGTATCCTGAAGAATCTGGAAGACTAACAGGTACCTTTATCACTGAATACGGTGATTTCAGATTTCTGGAAGGTTCCTACTATGATTCCAGCTTTACACTTTCCGTATTTGATGCTGCACATGCTTTTCTATTCGAAGGAAACATCAACCAAGAGGATGAACTGGAAGGCAAGTTTTGGTCGCGCGGAAATCCAAACGAGACATTCAGTGCATCAAGAGGTAGCCATAACCTACAGGATCCACTTAAAATTGCCGGTGTTGAGTCCATAGGAAAAGACATGGAATTCAATATCCAAGATATTAACGGAGAAGATCTGACCGCAGATAGCGATCGTTTTAAAAATAAACCCATTATCCTGTACGTATTTGGAACCTGGTGCCCGAATTGTGCAGATCAGGCTGAGTTACTTCGTGAGTACGCTGAGATCTACAAGGATACAGATCTGGAAATAATAGGACTGGCTTTTGAATATACCGGTGATCGGGAAAGAGATATCAGGCAGATCCGTGAATATAAGAAACGCTGGGATATTCCCTGGACTCTTTCACTGGGTGGAATTACTTCAAAACGAGTTGCAGCAAATAGTTTACCCTTTACTGATGAAGTCTTATCTTTCCCTTCTACATTTTTTGCAGATCGCAATCATAAAATTAAGGCTGTACACGTTGGTATCAATGGACCGGCTACCGGCAAATACTATTTACAAGAACGTGAACGCTTCAAAAATAAAATAGATGACATTCTCTCTGACCAATAAGTTTTTACTAAGCATTGCTATCCTTTTCATGATCTCTTGTAACCAGGATGATCCATTTGAAATAGATTATTCAGGCGCTCCTGATCCATTTGTCATAACTGGAATTGAGCCTGTAACAACCGAAACTGGTTTAATTTACTATGAAGTAGAGAAAATCGATGGTCCATTTGTCATAAACAGAAGAGATCAGGTCCAGATTTACTACACGGGTAGAAATACTAATGGAAATATTTTTGACAGCTCTTACAGAAATGGAAGTACAACTCCCTCCTTCTTTGGTGATTTAGGTTCACTCATTCAGGGTTTCAGGGAAGGGCTTATAGGCATGAAAGAAGGTGAAAAAAGAGTACTCATCATCCCACCTTCACTTGGTTATGAAAACGCAAGACAAGGCACATCTGGTTATAACCTAAGAAACGATACTCTCAGATTTGATATCGAAGTTGATAAAATAATCAACTAAATACAGTTCCGATGAACTGACGGTGATAGTTGAGTAGTGATTTCATAGGGTATGGTTCCACATACCTCAGCCCAGTAATAAGCATCACCTTTGTCCAGTCCAAGAAGTGTAATCTCATCGCCTACCTTCAAATCATTATCAGGAGAGAAGATCATCAGGTAATCCATAGTCACATTACTGACTTGTTGGAATGTTTTTCCGTCTTTCAAAAATTTAATAGAGTTTTTAACCAGTCTGGGAATACCGTCTGCATATCCAACAGGAAGAGTAGCTATAATGCCATCCTGATCAGCAATCCAACCACTACTGTAACCTACATGGTCGCCTTTTTTAATAGGGCGAACCTGTGTAATCCATGTTTTCCAGTCTAGAATGGGGTTAATTCCATCAAACTTATGTTCTGATGGTGAATAGCCAAATAAAGCTACCCCAGCCCTCACAGCATCAAATACATAGTCCTCTTCGAAATTGAATATAGCCCCACTATTCGCTGTGTGAGCTAACCATTCTTCAGGAAACTCAGAACGAATGGATTTAAACAAATTGAGTTGTTCAATCACATTGGTATGATCAATTACTTCTGCATTAGCGAAATGGGTATAAATTCCTGTGCACTGTACATCATGACGACTTTGTACCTGTTCTTTGATCTCACCTACCATATTTGGCAGCAACCCTAATCTTCTCATCCCTGTATCAAACATAAGTTGAAATTCAGTTCCTGAAAGTAAGTTGGGGATAGTCTCAAGGTCAGAAACCGTTGCAGTGATGTAGTATTCTGTATATAAATCTAATGTTGAGAATCGCGGAACTTCAAATACAAGAATAGGTTTTGTGATTCCATTTTTTCTAAGATCAACAGCTTCTTCTACTTCAGATACACAAAACCAATCGGTCTTGTCATTCAGAAACTTAGCAACTGGAATTAGTCCATGACCATAGGCATTATCCTTGATAACCGACATAACCTGAGCATCGCCAATTCGCTTCTTAATTGTGTTCAGATTAGCCTGAAGTCGGTCAAAATAAACGGTAATAACAGAATTATGTGATTGATTATTCACTACTTACCAGACCCATTTTCTTTTCCCTTTTTGCTTGAGTATCACATTGGCTGCATTGTAGCCTGCTGCTCCAAATACACCACCGCCCGGATGACAGGATGCGCTTGAAAGGTATAAGTTCTTAATTGGTGTTTCGTAATTGCTCATTTCGGGGAGTGGTCTGAACATAAACATTTGATCAAATGTCATCTCAACATGCATCACATTCCCTCTCAACAGGCCGTGTTTCCTCTCAATGTCCAAAGGAGATTGAATATACCAGTCGATTAATTTCCCTTTCATATTCGGCGCATATTCACAAACTACATCATAAATCTTCTGAGCTTCTTCTTCTCTGATATCATCCCAACTTTTTCCATTCGACAACTGATATGGATGCCATTGTGCCCAGGCAAACAAAGTGTGTTTACCATCTTTGGCTACTTCCGGGTCAATTTTCGAAAAGGTCATACACAGTACAGCAGGTTTTTCAGGTGGTAAACCTTTTTGGAAATCAGCAATTGCATTATGCATATACTGCACTGATGGCGCCAATAGCTGAATACCATTGTGAATGTATGGATCGTCAGGACAGGCTGTATATTGAGGCAGTTCTTCTACCGCACATCGAATAACCATTCCAAAACCATTTCCGACATTAATGTTTTCAACTCTTTTTAGCATGGATGAGTCGAGATGTTCCGGGCCCACCATCTTTAGCATGGTAGTTTGTACATGGGCATTCGAAACGATAGTGTCAGCTTCAAAAACATCTCCATTTTCAGTTTGTACACCTTTGGCAATACCATCTCTGATGAGAATCTTATGAACCGGCTGATCTGATTTGACTTCACCACCATGATCTTCAATAAAACGCTTCATAGCCTGTGTGAGCTCACCGCTCCCACCTTTTGGATGTTTAGCACCACTTTCATGTAACATCGACTGCCATCCAACAAAATCACCTGTCGCACTCTGATCAGGTAAAGGCCCTGATTGAGCTGCAAACCAAATGAGAGCAGCTTTAAGATGGGGGTTTTCGAAAGAGTCTTCCACAACTTTACCATAGGATCCAAGGATTCGCTGCAAGCCTTCGTTTTGCTCCCCTTTTTTTAGCATTGAGCCATCACGAATTTGTCCTTTCATGATCTCAGCAAAGAGATTACCGGCTTTAGGAGTAGTCATAAAAGTTCGAAGTACACCTTTATTAATTCTCCCCCAGAAATCAATAAAATCTCGGTAATTCTGAACATCTTCCGGTGCTACTTTCTCAATCGATTCTATTGTTTTTTCAAGATCTTTGAAGAAATGAATCACACCTTTGCCCTCCGGTAATGGATAGGACATAATCGGATCCATATCGATATACTCAAGTCCATATTTGGTAAGCTCGAGTTCTTCAATAATCCCGGTCTGATGAATCATAATATGAACAGAAGAACCAACATCCATTTTGAAGCCATTCGGATTCGCCGCCGACTTAAACATCGTTTCAGTGCATACTGCACCCCCAATGGTATTCCTTTTTTCAAGAACTAGAACTTTAAAACCATTTTTTGCCAGATAGCAACCGGTAACGAGCCCATTATGCCCTGATCCAATAATTATTGCGTCGTAAGATGTCATGTTGAGAAGATAAAATGAATTGACAGAAACTAAAGATTTATTAGCTTAACGAAACTAGAAAAGTCGACCTAACATTCTCTTTATGCGAATTGGCCGTTTTATCATTGAACAGCTTAGTGAAGGAATATTTGAAGTATATAAAGATGGTTCCTTTCATAAGGTTGATTCTTCGAATATAACTTCAAAGCCACCATTGAGTGGATTAAGGAAATATTCAACAAATATTGGTATTGACCCAATACTGATTAGAAGTGGCGTGCATAACATTCTTATCGATACAGGTTTGGGTTGGGGATTGGATAATAGGTCCAACTATGAGGACACCTCAAACCTCAAAACGAACTTGGATATTTTTGGATTAACCCCTTCTGATATTACTCATGTAATATTATCTCATCTTCATTTTGATCATGCAGCCGGTTCTTCTTTTGTCGATTCCACATCTTCAACACAGGCAACCATGCCTTATGCCAAGTATTATGTGCAAAAGCGGGAATGGGAATATGCATTATCTCAAATTGATGAATCCACAAAGGTATTGGGCGCCGGTTATAATCTTGACGAGCTTTTTAAATTAAAAGCTGAAGGCTTTTTTGAATTAATAGATAGTGACTACCTCGAAATTATCCCTGGAATTGAAATCATCTGGACTGGTGGACATACGCCCGGGCATCAAATTGTTAAGATAAAGGATGGTATTAATGTTGCTTATTACCTTGGCGATCTGGTTCCGACTGAGCATCATATTAATCATTATTCCATGAAGCAGATGGATGTCGATCCTATTCAGGCAAAAAAAGCAAAAACACTTATTCTTAGAGAAGCTTATGAAGAAGGCGCCGCCTTACTTTTTTATCACTCAATTCACGTAAAAGCCGGTGTTCTGGAAAAAGATGTAGATCGAAAGTTCGTGCTCAAGGAGATTGAAATAAAGTGACAAAAATCATTCAACAGGCTAGAAGATTTGATATTGATAGAATTAAACATCTTCTAAAAAATGCTGACTTACCAATTGAAGATATTACTGAAGAAATGCTTCAAAACTTCCTGATACTCATCATTGGTGGAGAAATCAAAGGTTGTGTTGGACTTGAGATCATTGATGAATTTGGTTTACTCCGATCTCTTGTTATCAATTCTGAATATAAAGGTCAGGGATTAGGTAAAATTTTATTGGAAGAAATAGAGAGCTGGGCTCGCTCAAATAATCTTACTGCACTGTATTTACTTACAGATACTTCTCCACAGTTTTTCGAAAAACATGAATATGTAAATATTCAGCGCAATGCTGCACCCACTCCTATTAAGGAAACAATGCAGTTTTCTCATATTTGTGGTGACAATGCTCTTACATATGTAAAAAAGCTATAACAGCGTAACTCATTAAACCACAATGGCGTAACTCAATTATCCCTAAACAGAAACAGGAGAGCTTATGCCTTATGCAATTAATAATCATCATCGCTTACAATTCAACTCAAAAATGAGTTTAGAGAGAGGTTTCTTTAGTCATATTCAGAAATCGAAATCAAGTACAGAGGAATCAACTCTGGATCCTAAAACATTCGAAAAGTTGTCGGGACACCTTTTTCACAAGTACCGAAGGAGAAATACATCTCAACTCTTGTTACTGAATGGTTTATTAATTCCGTTGTTTATTCTGGTACTTGCCGGATATTACTTCTAATAATCATTTCTAAATGTAGGTCAGAATTCTATATTCATAATTGGATATTTAGAAATCTGAGTCTATGAAAGCATTAATTTATCGTGATTTTCAGGGACCTTTGACTGTGGAAGAGGTCCCTGTTCCTATTTGCTCATCAAAGAGTGTGATCATCAAAGTGATAGCTACCGGACTTTGCAGAAGTGATTGGCATGGTTGGATAGGGCACGATCCGGACATTAAGCTTCCTCATGTTCCGGGGCACGAATTTGCAGGTATCATCGAAACTGTCGGGTCTGAAGTAAAACAATTTAATAAAGGCGATCGTGTTACGGTGCCCTTTGTTTGTGGTTGTGGTGAGTGTGTTTATTGTTTGGAAGGAAATCAGCAAGTATGTAACCATCAAAGCCAACCAGGATTCACTCACTGGGGATCATTTGCTGAATATGCACTTATCGAAAATGCTGATTTAAATCTTGTTACTCTACCTGAATCCATCTCATTTGAAACAGCAGCCACACTTGGTTGCCGATTCATTACTTCCTATCGGGCTGTAGTTCAACAAGCAAAAGCCCGAGCTGATGAATGGATTGCAATACACGGCTGTGGTGGAATCGGCTTATCTGCAATACAAATAGCAAAGGCTTTTGGTCTCAGAATCATTGCTGTAGATATAAATGACAAAGCATTGCTTTGGGCTAAAAAACTAGGCGCTGATTACTTACTTAATGCATCAGAAGAGCTTGATGTGTCGCATCATATCAAGCAAATAAGCCGAGGCGGTGTACATATCTCTATTGATGCATTGGGAAGCAGGAATACTTCCTTGAATTCAATAGACTGCCTAAGAAAAAGAGGTAGGCATATACAAGTTGGTTTGATGACTGAGGACCATGCTAGCCTCCCCATCCCAATGGATAGGATAATTGCCGAAGAACTTGAAATTTATGGTTCTCATGGAATGCAGGCGCATGCCTACCCGGAAATGCTTAAACTAATAGCTGAAGGTAGGTTGAGACCGGATTTATTGATAAATCAAAGAATTAGTTTAATTGATGCTATCGAAGCTTTACCAAACATGAATAGATTTAATGATGCAGGAGTTACAATTATTACACAATTCTAGCAAGGGATTCAGAAATTAGCTAATCTAGAAATTGAAATAATGTCACATTTAGACGAAGATCATATCGAATTTACAAGGGTAAGACCAAGAATAAGGGTTCATTCTGATTATAGTCCAGATGAAATAATCCAGAGAATTAGCTCATTTCTGGAACAGGAAGAATGTAATTGTGATGGAAAGTACATGAAAGATTTTGCCACCATCATGATCCCCGAAGAAGAACAACATTTATGGTCTCCGCAGCTAACACTTACCATAGAGAAAATGGAAATAGGAAGTCTTGTTAGAGGGCTTTATGGTCCGAAACCAAGTTTATGGACTCTGTTCTTTTTCTTTTATGCAGCAATAGGCTTTGCTGCATTAATTATAGCAATGATAGGACTATCATTCTGGTCCCTTGATAAACCTACAACCATTCTATGGCTTGTTCCGGCACTAGGTTTGGTCTTCCTCTCTCTTTATCTGGTAGCCTATTCAGGACAAAAATTAGGTCATAAACAGATGTATAGATTACATCGATTTATAGAAAAAGTAGTTGATCATAGGATTGATACGATCTAAGCCAATCCTACTTATTCCCAATCCTACTTATTCATTGAGATAAGAAACTCTTCGTTGTTCTTTGTGCCTTTCATCTTATCGAGTAAAAATTCCATAGCTTCAAAAGAATTCATGTTATTCATATAGCGTCTAAGCAATACAACTTTTTCCCTTTCAGCATCACCAACGATAAGTTCCTCTCTACGAGTACCACTTTTAAAAATATCAACAGCTGGAAATATTCTTCTGTCTGAAAGTCGACGATCAAGTACAATCTCTGAGTTACCCGTACCCTTGAATTCTTCGAAGATCACATCATCCATGCGTGAACCAGTCTCAACAAGTGCAGTTGCGATGATCGTAAGTGAACCGCCATTCTCAATGTTTCTTGCAGATGAGAATAACTGTCTTGGAGCTTTTAAAGCTTCTGAATCGATACCACCTGTCATGGTTCTGCCGGTATTTGATGCACAAATATTGTAAGCACGTGCGAGACGGGTTATCGAATCCATCATCAGTAATACATCATGACCACTTTCAACCAGACGTTTTGCTTTCTCAAATACGATTTCAGAAAGGCCAATATGGTTTTCAGGCTTCTCATCGAAGGTTGAAGCAACAACTTCTGCTGAAGTTACAGATCGTTGCATTTCAGTAACCTCTTCAGGACGTTCATCAATTAATAAAATGATGATTTTTGTTTCCGGATGATTAACGGCTACAGCATTCGCCATATCCCGAAGGATGGTGGTTTTACCCGTTTTTGGCTGTGCAACAATCAAATTTCTTTGACCTTTACCAAGAGGAGCAAATAAGTCAATCATTCGAGTGGTGTACTCATTTGCTCTGTTTTCGAGTAGAAAACGACTATCAGGATAAATCGGCATGAGGTCCTCAAAATCGCCTCTGTTATCCATATCGTGAGGAATGTGACCATTCACACCTTCAACTCGTAATAGAGCGAAGTAGCGCTCTCCCACTTTCGGTGGACGAATGATTCCAACTACACAATCACCTTGTCTCAAGCGGAAACGCTTAATTTGAGATGGTGATACATAAATGTCGTCAGGAGATGCCTTGTAGTTATAATTGATTGATCTTAAAAAACCGTAGCCATCTGGAAGAATCTCTAATGTTCCTTCATTAATCAGAAACTTACCTAACTGTGGTCGAAGTTCTTCTAAACGTTCGTCCAGCGTTGGAGCATCAGATACAGGAAGTTGGTCATGCTCTGTTCTCTTCTTTCCTTTATTTCTGTGCTGATTTCTATTCTGATTATGTCTCTTCTGTTGAGGCTTTTCTTCCGGTTCCTCTTTTTTGTAGGATTCGATATGACTGAAATTGCCATATGACACACCTTCAGATGGTTCTTTTGTTACTGATTCTTCATCTCTTGTAGTTGATCTACTTTCTTGAGATGATGATCCGCGTATTGCTTCAATCAGATCAGCTTTTTTGACACCTGTTACTTTTTTTACTCCTACACTTTTAGCAATAGTCTGGAGTTCCGGTAATTTTTTCTTTTCTAATGATTCCAACTCTTCTTGAGTAAGGTTTGTTGCCTGTTTATCAGACATAATGAACTAATTTGAAAAATCTTTTGATGTTCGGTTTAAAAAGGAGTGCTCAATGCATAGATGAGCTCAATCAGAGGAGTAAATGTGGTTCAGGTAGCAGTCTTGTGAGTAGTTACGAGTTCTCTTTATCCACCAACCCTTTTACTGTTTGATAAAAGTAAAAACTTCCCACAAAAATTACTAATTCATCCTTCATTTCTGATAATAAACTTTCTTCCCCATTCTGCTTAAACAACTCAGTACCAGGAAGTTCATTCGAGAAGGCCTCATAAGTCAATGCCCGTTCACTTTCCAGTGGGAAAAAGTACACCTTTTCATAGTTACGAATGAATGAAACAAAGGCATCATTAAACTTATCTTTCATTACTGCGCATATAATAACAGGCTTTCTGAAAGGATATACATCTTCAAGTGTTTGCTTCACTGAATCAAGGGAAGTTGGATTATGTGATCCTGAGAAAAACCAATCATGTTCATTTAGTTTCTCAAATCTTCCCATAATCGGAGGAATATTCCTCATAATCTCTGCTTTCTGATCAATTTGGATAGGGTATTCATGTCTGATCAGTGTTAGAGCCTGCCATGCTAAAGCATAGTTAAAGCGATTCACTTTTTCCGTAAAATGATTTCCAAGATCATGCCAATGTCCCCTATCGAATAATTTAATCGAAGTTTCATACGAGGGGTGAAGGTGTTCAATGTTATGAAAAGAGGCTCTTTTTTGATTAGCGATATCTCTGATCAGAGCATGAATATTTTGGGGAAGATGACCAACCAATACAGCACCACCTTCTTTTATAATCCCTGCCTTTTCTCTGGCTATCTGTTCCAGAGTATGACCGAGTACATCCATATGATCATAAGAAATACTCGTAATCACAGATAACATCGGTTCAATGATATTAGTCGCATCTAATCTACCGCCTAGACCGGCCTCGATAACAGCAATTTCGACTTTCTTCTCAGCAAAGTACCAGAAAGCCAGAGCTGTACTTATTTCGAAATAACTCAGTTTATATTCTTCAATTGAGGCATGAAATTGATTAAAGAATTTGAGTAGATCCTTATTGGATATCCATTTGCCATTAATCTGAACCCTCTCAGCATAGTCAATAAGGTGTGGTGAGGTATATAATCCGCACTTAACCCCTGCCTTGTTAAGGGTCTCAGAAATCAAATAAGCTGTTGTACCTTTTCCATTTGTGCCTGCAACATGAATGCTCTTGAATTGCTTATGAGGTGAACCAATAGTTTCACAGAAATCACGAATGGTATTCAGCGAATAATTTGATGCTTCCATACCAACATCTTTAAACATAGGAATTGTACTTAAATACTCATCCAGTTCTAATCTATTTAAAAAGCGATCAGCCATTATTTGAAATGGGATGTTTTATAGTTCTCAAAAGCTTCTCTTACCCTATTTAATAAAGGGTTATTTATATCAAAATCAACATCATTGACACTCGATACTCGAACAATCTCTCTTAATGAATTGCTTATAAATATGGCATCTGCCTGTAGCAGATCATCAATTTGATACTCACCTTGAATAGTTTGAGGAAATAGATTCAGAATTATGCCTTGAGTTACACCAGGTATTGCATCGCATTTAGATGATGGGGTAAATAATTGATCATTATTGATCCAGAATACATTGGCAATTTCTGTTTCTGATATAAATCCATCTTTATTTAACATTAAAGCTCCATCTGCTCCTGCCTGGTGAGCTTCCTCTGCTGCTAATGAATAACAAAGAGCATTCGAAAGTTTAAAACTTTTACTTTGTGCTCGATTAGATACAACCCTCGTTTCACTTGTAATCAGTTTAAAAGGTTTAGAGGATAGGCTTAGGAGTTTAGCTTCTACAACATACCTTGTAACATCCTTATCTGTCCTTTTGTATCCTCTTTCCCCTTCTCTCCATAGTTGGATCCTTATGAATGCATCCTTATCCAGGATTTCGTTTTGATTGAGTAAAGCAATCAGATCTTCTTCATTTATCT
>CBFHVG010000046.1:0-3488 GCA_965659005.1 uncultured Balneolaceae bacterium | reverse complement strand
GGTGATTTTGGAGATGGTAATAATCAGGAATCCAGCTCGGAATCCATGAATTTTGCTTCTGCTGTTGTGCTTTGGGGTGAGGTTACCGGACAGGATGAAGTCCGCGATCTGGGTGTTTACCTGCATGCGACTGAAGCTTCTGCCGTTGATCAATACTGGTTTGATGTTGATGATGTTGTGTTCCCGGAAAATTATCCTCATGTGGCCATAGGTATGGTCTGGGGTGGAAAAGGAGTTCACTCAACATGGTTTGGTGCAGATCCAGAATTCATTCATGGTATTAATATTCTACCTGTAACTTCAGGTTCATTCTATCTTGGTAGACACCCAGACTATGTATTAGCTAACTACAATGAAATTGTTGATGAGCGAAATGGACAACCTGTAGTATGGAAAGATGTATTGTGGCAATATCTGGCACTTTCAGATCCTAATCAGGCAATAGGCTATTATCTTGCAGATCCAAATTATGAAGTATTTGATGGTGAATCTCGTGCCCATACCCTTCACTGGTTGTTCAATATGAAAAAAATGGGTCATGTGGATTTCTCAGTATCCGCTGATATACCAACAAATTCTGTGTTCATTACGGAAGCCGGTGACAAAACCTACATTGCCTATAATGCTGACGATACTGATCGGTTAGTAACCTTTTCAGACGGCTTTACCATGACGGTTCCTGCTGGGGAAATGAAAACGGAATCGACTATTCAGGGTAACCCCAATGCACCAGTAGCACTCATGGTAGCTGATAAGACTTCAGGTAAGTTACCTCTGACAGTGAATTTTGAAGGGAGTAAGAGTTTTGATAGAAATGAAGGAAATCTAAGTTATGCCTGGGATTTTGCAGGTCTTGGTAATAGTAGCGCAGTAGATACTTCATTTACTTTTGAGGAAGAAGGTGAGTTTAAAGTTATTTTGACTGTGACTAATGACCTTGAACTCGTTTCACAAGATAGTATAACAATTGAAGTTCTTGGAAACGGTACGCCATTCTTTGGTGATCCGGCTCAGGTGCCAGGGACAGTTCAAGCTGAGCATTATGACAAGGGTGGTGAAGGTGTTGCCTATCATGATACTGAAGCAGATAATATTGGACTTGCATTCAGGCCAGATGAAGGTGTAGACATTCAAGGCGTTGCCGGTGGCTTTGCCGTATACTGGATAACAGCTGGAGAGTGGATTGAGTATACCATTAGCGCTACAGAAGAAGGGATATATGATATCATTCCATACGCAGCAACCGTACCGGGATTCGGTAATTTCAGAATATTCATTGATGGGCAGGATGTTAGTGGTAAAATTAATGTGACAGGAACAGGTGGATGGGAATTCTGGACAGCCTTTCCTGTAAGAGACGTAGAACTTAGTGCTGGTACTCATATAATGAGGTTCGAATTTGATACAGATAATCAGAGCCAGAGGGAAGATTGGTTGTTCAGTCTAGACAGGACTCAATTAAATAGGGTGGGCTCCGTAAGTAATGAAGAGGAATCAGACATTCCTCAGGAAGTAGAATTACTTCAAAACTATCCAAACCCATTTAATCCGACTACGAATATATCCTTCAGTTTACCAGCTGTATCGGAAGTAAATCTATCGGTCTTTAATTTGCTGGGACAAAAAGTATCAGAAATTCACAATGGCAGATTAAATGCCGGGGAACATACATTTAACTTTGACGCGAGTAATTTATCCAGTGGAATTTACATCTATAATCTGACCACTGATAAGGTGTCAATTACTAAGAAAATGATTTTGATAAAGTAGGAAAGTAAGAAGTCTACCTAAGTTTAGTCCAATCCTCTAAGAATATAGCAGTATCAGCTTTCACGTGTATAGTGTTCATATAAACATGGTTTTTTGGTTGATATACTGTTCTAATTGTTATGTGGTGCTTATCAACTGCTTTAAGAAGAAGTATATGTGTGGGCGGTGTATTAGAATCCTTGCAAGCAGTACCTCCTGAAACACTGAGTGGGCAACCTACCATATCAAAGTTAATACCAGTGTAATCATAACCCAGTCCACCTAAAGCTTTAGGTTTTATATAAGCTGCTTGGACTTCTTCAGCCATTTCAAGCATGATTTGTTCAAATTGATTCTCATCAAATTCAACCGCCTGGTTTTGAAATATTTTAATTCCTGCAAAAATTGCCAGTGCGGTGATTACAGATGCAAGAAGCATTAATATGAGTTCTCTTTGGCCCATTTTGTATTAGTTAATTGTGTAGGCTTATTTAATTTATTTTATGCCTTTCTGAAGGCTAATAAAAACTACAATAAGATTATTCTTATTTAAGTCGATGCCAAGAAGAAGGTATTATTGCTGTATCTGCTTTAACATCCATAGCACCAACAAACATATGAGCTCCAATTTTTAACATGGATTGAATTCTGAAATGATGAGCTTCTATACCAACAAGAATAATCTGATGTTTGCGTTTATCGTCGTAGCAAGCAAACCCAGCAGATGTAGCTAGTGGACAAGAGATATTGTTCCAATTCAAATTTTTGTATGATTGACTTCCACCACCAATACCGGCAGGTTTTACATACCATGCTTGAGCTTCTTCTGCAATTTCAAGCATTAATTGAGTGTATTCATCCTCTTCAAAATTTACTTCCTGATTCTGAAATATTTTAATTCCTGCAAAAATTGCCAGTGCAGTAATTACTGAGGCAAGTATCATTAATATGAGTTCTCTTTGACCCATTTTGTATTAATTTATTTGAATCTTTTATTTGGCTAAAAATGATACTATCCTTCTTCTGAAATCACAAGACTATATTTTTATATGAATTCTAAACAAAAAGTTGAAATACTCGCCTATCATGGTTGGGGAATGACTGCAGATTTCTGGGATGAATGGGATGATCTATTCGATGAGCATGTGATCTTCAAAAAAAATGATCGGGGATACTTTCATAAACCAGTTAATCAACACTTTTCGGAGCCAGATTCTATCAAAGTATTATTTGTGCAGGGTTTTGGAATTCATATGGTTTCACAAAGTGATTGGCGAATGGCTGATTTCATCGTGCTTTTCTCAACTTTCAGGCATCTCAAAGATGTCATACCTGTAGGCAAGAATCCCGTACACATAATTACAGCTTTAAAAGGTGAAATAAAGAAAAGACCTGAGTATACATTAGATCTATTCTGGGAGGAGCTTTTTAAAGCAGATCAAGACTTTAGAAAAGGTGAAAACTATGTAATTGAAAACAAGGAATTACTCACTGATGATCTGGACGTTTATCACGCCAATATTGTAAATAAGCCAGCCATAAAAAAAGGGGCAAAAGTTATTCTTCTGGAAACAGAAATGGAAAATATTACAAATTACCCTCAGGATAGAGCAATGAAAGATCTATTTGGGAAATTAAATCTTTATAAAAGATTTGAGTTAGTTGGGCATGGATTTCCATTTTACAATGCCGATGTCTGTTTCGACTACTTATCTGAACATCTAAAGATATTTTGAGAC
>CBFHVG010000045.1:0-20974 GCA_965659005.1 uncultured Balneolaceae bacterium | reverse complement strand
ACGCGAGGTACACGGAAGTAGTCTGAATCGGCATCAGGAGCATTTTTTAAAGCATCTTCGTGACTCAAAGGTTCTTTGGCAACATCTTCTCTAAATCTGGACTCCATGTCTATAACATGGTCAAGAGGTTCGACATTAGTTGTGTCTACTTCATCAAGTAGCTCCATGTAATCTAGGATTTTATTCATGTCCTTTGCTAACGATTCCAGTTCATCATCATTGAACTGAAGTCGTGCAAGATTAGCAACATAACTTACTTCCTTTTTAGTAACTGACATTATCTAATGGATTATCTGTTAAAAGCTTTTCAGTATGCAAAATTACAATTATTATATTAAGTATATAGTATTCAATTTGTTTGATATTATTTATCAATTAGATTTAGGCTAAATTTATAAGTGCTTACAGGCCAGTGATTAGACAACAAGTAACCATAAAAAACCAGGCAGGATTACATGCGCGCCCATCAGCAACGCTTGTTAAAGTTGCGAGTAAGTACCAGTCAGAGTTTTCAATCTATTTAAATGGTTACAGAGTGAATGGTAAAAGTATTCTGGGGGTAATGACACTGGCTGCTGAATTCGGTGCAGAGCTGGATTTTGAATTTGAAGGTGTTGATGAAAAAGAAGCCATGGAAGCCGTGGTGAATCTTGTGAATAATAAATTTCAGTTACACGAGGATCAGAACATTTAATGGAGGGTCTTCAACAGAAAGGCAAGGTGCTCTCCGGGCATACTGCAAGCCCGGGTATTGGAATTGGAATAGCTCAGATATTCCAAAAGGGAGTGATTTATGCTCAACCGGTATTTATAAAAGAGGGTCAGGAAGAAGAGCATATAAACCTATTCAAAGTCGGCCGAGCTAAATTAAAAGAGCACTTTATAAATATTTCAGAGGTCACGCATAAGGAAGCTGATCAGGAAATTATAAATACCTATGAGCAGATTCTCATGGATATTGAAATAGAGACCAGCGTTAAAAACCTGATTAGTTCGAAACACTTTTCTGCAGATTATGCCATTTTTGAAGCCTTTAATAATTTCATTGAACTCCTGAAGGATAGTGGTTCTGCAATGTTCAAAAGTCGTGTTGTTGATCTGGAAGAAGTTCGAGATCGTCTGATAAACGTTGTATGTAATAGAGCTTCCGATTTTGAATTCAATAAAGATGCTATTCTGATAGCAGAAGATATTGGTCTGGTTGATTTAGTAACACTTGCTGGGTTGGGGTTAAAGGGTTTAATCCTCAGCAAAGGAGGGGCAACATCGCATGCTGCAATTCTGGCTCAATCTTTTGCAATTCCAATGGTTTTTGGGGTTAAAAATGCAACCAAAGACATTAATGATGGCGATCAATTAATTTTAGATGCTGAGTCAGCGGAAGTTTGGATAAATCCAAATGCATCTACCATTAAGCACGCCCAGAAGAAAGCCAATATTCTTGTTCGAAGAGAACGATTGCTAAGTAAAATTTTAAGGAAACCCTCAGTTACTGCAAGTGGTGAAGAATTTCATTTACTGGCAAATCTGGAATTTGAATCTGAACTGGATTCAGTTAAAAAGTATAAGGCTGAAGGTGTTGGACTACTCAGAACAGAATCCCTGCTCTTTGAGAATAAGGAAGGGGATCATGAAGATGTTCAAATTGAATTTTATAGAAAGCTTCTAAGTAAAACTAAAGGCCTTTTTACCATCAGGTTGTTTGACGTTGGTGGAGATAAAATTATTTCAAAAGCTTTAAATGAGCCTAATCCATTTTTAGGTTGGAGAGGAATAAGAGTTTTACTTGATGAAGAGTACACCTTGAAGACTCAACTGAATGCTGTTTTAAAAGTATCAGCTGAATTTCCGGGTCGTATAAAGATATTGGTGCCCATGGTTTCTACTATTGATGAAATCATCAGGTTTAATACATACCTGGATGAAATTAAGTCGAAACTTTCAGAAACAGGAGTTTCTTATGATAATGCAATTGAGGTTGGCATTATGATTGAAGTGCCAAGTAGTATCATTATGGCTGATGATTTTGCACCTCACGTTGATTACTTCAGTATTGGTACTAACGACCTCACTCAATATATCCTGGCAGTTGATCGAAGTAATGAGTTAACAGAAGAGCTTTATAACCAAAGAGATCCTGCTGTATTTAAAATGATCAAGATGATGGTTGATTCAGCTAAAAGAAATCAAAAGTCAATTTCTGTATGCGGAGAGTTAGCGGGTGATCCTTATGCAGCCGCGGTTCTGGTTGGACTTGGTATAAACAGTTTGAGTATGAACCCCCATAAAATTCCAAAGGTCAAATCAATTCTAACACAGAAAGGTACCGCTGAATTAAAAGAATTTTCCGATCTTGTACTCTCTCAAAAAACGACTAAGGATATTAATAAACTATTTAAGAATTGGATCTGATGATTACTGAAGAGAGCTTTAAGCAATTTGATACGATGGGTATGCGTGATTTAATGAGAAGCTTCCCAGACCACTGGAATGAAATTTCCCTTTCTGCTAAAGATTTTAATTTCACAATCGATACAAGCCGAATTAAAAACGTCTGTTTAGCCGGTATGGGAGGCTCAGCAATTGGAGCTGATATCGCAAGAGCATACGTATCTAAAACAGCGCCATATCCTGTGAATGTTATTAGACATTATGACATTCCGGCTTACATTGGACCTGAAACTCTGTTTATTGCATGCTCTTACTCGGGTAATACAGAAGAAACTTTGTCTGCTTTAAATCAGGCTCTTCAAACAGGTGCCCAGATTATAGGGATTACTTCAGGCGGACAAGTATCGGAATTAGCTGAGAAACATGGTTTTGATTGTATTCATATTCCAGGTGGCTTACCTCCAAGAGCGGCATTGGCTTATAGTTTTGTGCCTTTGTTCAGAATACTTCAATTCCTGGAAATTATTGATGAAGGTGAAGAAGCTTTAGAAGAGACTCAACAATTTCTTGCGGGTAAAGTGTCTGTTTATGATAACCTGGAAGGTAATCAAGCAATCGATCTTGCACATCTGATTAAAGACTCATTACCAGTTATCTATTCAGATCACCAACTCTTGGAAGCTGTGAATATTAGATGGAGAGGACAGCTGGAAGAAAACTCAAAGATTCTGGTTTATGGAAATATGTTTCCTGAGATGAACCACAACGAAATCATTGGATGGGAACACATGGATCATTTGAGGGATATGGTTTCTGTCATATTTCTCACGGATCGTGATGATAATGAGCGTGTCAAATTCCGTATGGAGGTATTCAGAGAACTAGTCAAAGATGATGCTAAGAATATGACTATTCTGGAAACTGAAGGTGATTCTAAGCTATGCAGAATTTTCTCACTTGTTCAGCTTGTTGACTGGATTTCTCTTTATCTAGCAATGCTTAATGAAGAAGATCCTACAAAAATCGAATACATTGACACCATGAAATCCCGATTATCTCAATTTAATTAATTGGGTCAAGCCTTTTTAATAGGTAAATCTTTAATTATGAAAACGTTTACACGAAAAAGGTAATTAGATTATTTAGCTAACATGACTAAATAATTAAGTCTTAAGAATTGCTTAATATTATTCTTTTTACTGAATTCATTGTCTTAATTAAATAATAACGGTATCTTTAGTTTCAACAGGGAATCAACTTTACTAAATCAATTCTGTTATGATAAAGAAGGAATTCACTCCAAAAAGAACTGTATGTAAAGTGACTTTCAGCATTCCTGCTGAATGGGCACAAAGTGAAGTGGCAATCGCAGGAGAATTTAATAACTGGGATACCACAGAGACAAAATTACTGAGAAACAATGGCCACTGGTCAACTCAGGTTCGTCTGAAACCAAATAAAGAATACACATTCAAATACTTGATTGATGGCGAGCGTTGGGAAAACGATGATGCAGCTGATCAGTATGTTCCTAATACTTTCGGAACGGAAGATTCAGTTGTAAAAATTGAGTCATAAAATCATAAGACTTGTTTAATACACAGCAATTTGAAAAGAAAATAGCTACGTCCTGGTTGGGGCGTAGCTATTTCTGTTTTGAAGAACTGGACTCAACCAACAACTATCTCAAAAATATTAGTGAGCAAGATCTTAGTCATGGAATGCTCATTATTGCAAACGCTCAAAAAAAGGGGAGAGGACAGTATGAAAGAGTCTGGCACTCTGATCCGGGAAAAAACCTGACATTCTCTCTAGCGTTTAAGCCTCAACAAAAAAATCGTTTTATTGTTCTATCACTGGCTGTTGCATTAGCCACTTCAGAACTTGTAGAAGAGACTACAAATAAAGTATCCAGGATAAAATGGGCGAATGATGTTTTTGCTGATGGTAATAAAATTGCGGGGCTGTTAACGGAAACGACATATTCAGGATCAAATCTGAACAGATTAATTATTGGTCTGGGATTCAACATAAATCAGATAGAGTTTCCTGAAGAGTTATCAAACCCAGCCACCTCGCTTTCAAATCTGTCTGGTGAAGAATTTGAACTCGAAACAATTCTAGCCGACCTGCTAATTCGGATAGAGCACTTTTATAGACTATGGGCTGAAAATGATATCAGTCTTATTAAAAGAATAAACAAACGCTTATTGGGCTTCGGTGAATGGGTTAAAGTAGATATTGACAATCAGCTGTTGGACGGAGAATTCAAATTTCTAGGAATAGATGAATATGGTAACCTTCGCCTGTTGAATAAGGAGCTGGAAGTGAATACTTTTTCACATGAGCAAATCAAAATCCTCACCTCTTGAAAATCTCTTTTCTGAGTCATTAGAAAAGCATTTTTATCCAACGAAGCCTTTATTTCTGCTTGGGATTAGTGGGGGTATTGACTCAATGGCGCTCTTATACCTGATGAAGCTGACAAATCAGGATGCTTTCGTTGTTCATATAAATTATCAATTGAGGGGGAAAGACTCTGACCTGGACCAGGAACTTGTAGAGCAGATGTCTGCAGAGTTTGGTTTCGATTGTGCTTCCTTTCGGGTTGAATATGATCCGGAAAAAGATGGAAATCTTCAGGCTTGGGCAAGAGATCAGCGTTATTCAATATTCAGAGATTTGAAGGATGAAATCCAAGCTGAGGCCATTGTAACCGCTCACCATCAGGATGATCAGGTTGAAACCATTTTGCAGAAACTTTTCAGAGCATCTGCACCTGAAAGCTGGACCGGTATGAATGAATTAGAAGAAGATGTGTTTCGGCCTCTATTAACAGCCAGTAAAGAAGACATAAGATTCTTTGTCGAAAAGTATGCAGTTCCATATCGGGATGATTCATCAAATAAGGAATCAAAGTATGCTCGAAATTTTATTCGACTCATTATGGATGAACAGCTGCAAAGTTTATTTCCGGGCTGGAAAACGAATGTATTGAAACTGCAGGAATTCGGTAAACAAAACAGCATCCTTCTTGAAGGTGTTTATCAGCAGTTGAGCAAGAAAGAAAAACACATCTCTAAAGAAGAACTGAGTAAATGGGATGAAAGAGTACAACTTCTGATACTGCGAAAATTCATTGTATCAGAAACAAAGATTCAATTATCTGGTGGACAAATATCCGAATTAGCACAATGGAAAAACTGGCAGGTTGGATCAGCAGTTCAAGTATCAGAAAAGTGGAGAATACATTCTGATAGAGAGTATTTGGTTTTGAAAAGTGATTCAGAAGTTGGTGTTAAGACATTGATTGATGAGGAGCTTAAAGCCGGTATTAAGTTTGATGGATTTAAGATCAAGAAAATGGATATGGCCCCTAATGAAGGCAGTTTATATATGGACTGGGATTCTCTAAGCTTTCCTCTGGAGATCAGAAATTGGAAAGCAGGTGATCGAATAATTCCATTTGGTATGGATGGGTCAAAAAAGATTTCAGATTTATTGACAGACCGTAAGATTTCTTCGGCCAGTAAGGAAAAATCTTTGGTTTTATGTGGATCAGATGGTACTATTTACGCCATCCTTTTTCCTGAACTAGATGGAAACGGGTCTATTGGAAATATTTCAAATTTAGTACGAAGTACAGAAAAGACGCATTATTTTTTAGCCATTAATAGATTATGATAGCCGATTTACCAAAGAGAATACCCTGTAAAGAAGATTGGTTCACAGAATTTATCACCTACGAACAAATTCAGGCCCGTTTATTATTAATGGGAGATCAGATAAACAAGGATTTCGATGGTAAGAAACCCATATTTATCGGAGTATTGAATGGGGCATTTATTTTCCTTGCCGATCTTCTTCGTTATGTCACCATACCTTGTGAGATTGACTTCATGAAATTATCGAGCTATGGTGATGAAAAAGTATCTTCAGGTCAGGTTACTGAACTAAAAGAAATTGATGCCAAAATTGAAGGCAGACATGTGGTTCTGGTCGAAGATATTGTAGATACAGGTTTATCAATGAAGTACCTGGTTGAAAAGATCAAAAAGAATAATCCTGAATCTGTATCGGTAATTACTCTCCTTCATAAGAAAGAAGCTACGGTGCATGATGTTCAGCTCGACTATGTCGGATTTGAGATTCCAAACAAGTTTGTACTTGGTTATGGACTCGATTATGCTCAGGAGGGAAGAAACCTTCCTCAAATCTATATCATCGAAGAAGATTGATATAATTACCGTTGCTTTGGAAGGTGATTTGGCTGTATATTTGCCATCCTTTCACATTCGGAGAGATGGCTGAGTGGCTGAAAGCGCTCCCCTGCTAAGGGAGTATACCCCGAAACGGGTATCGAGGGTTCGAATCCCTCTCTCTCCGCATTTCCTTTCATTAAATTTTCCGAACGGTTACCACATGTTTTGAGTTGTTAATGCATGGGTATCTCAAAGCTCTTTACATTTCTCTTCGATAAACTATTGTCGGATACCACCCGTCACAGAAGTGAACGAGTGATCATATGGATAGCCATCGTCAGTTTTATCCTTCATGTATCTGTGATTTTCCTTATCGATTTCGGTTGGATCGATATACCCAATGTTTCAAGGTTACTTACCAACCCAATTGCTGCAATCTACACACCTTTTTCCTTCATTCTCTTTTATGAAGTATATCTGCTGATTTTCTATCTGCCTCAATCTACCACCAGTTACATTGGAAAACAGTTTGAGATCATCATGCTCATTGTGATTAGGCGGATATTCAAAGATCTGGCAAATCTGGAGCTCACACCTGACTGGTTCCAGCAGAAGTATGATCTTCAGTTTACGTACGACATCATTGCTACTATAATTTTATTCTTCCTGATCTATGTGTTTTACTGGCTAAACAGAAACCGGCCTATTAAAAGGGAAGATGTTCCGATGTCTGAGGAGCTAATGAATTTCATTAAAATTAAAAAGGGGATCAGCGTAATTTTGGTCCCGGTATTTCTAGTGATGGCAGCATACAGTTTCTATAATTGGGTGCATGACAATTTTATTTCACTTAACCAGTTGGTTGATTCCTTCAGTGATATTAATACCATCTTTTTTGATGAGTTTTTTACAGTTCTGATCTTAACAGATGTACTGCTCTTATTGTTCTCATTCAATCACACTGATAAATTCAGCAAGGTGATTCGTAATTCGGGTTTTGTGATTTCTACCATCTTAGTGAAGCTATCTTTCAGTACCGAGGGATTACTGAATACTACTCTGATAATCGTAGCCGCTTTATTTGGTGTTATTATGCTCTATATCCATAATCTCTATGAGGATAAGCTGAATAGTTGAGAATGATTTAAATTCCGAAACTCCGTTTCGAGTTTCGAACATTCGAATTTCAAACATTCACTTAAGGACGTCTCTAATCGATTCATCTTTATCGAATTGAGTTCTGGCTCTCGAACTTCGAAAACCTAAGAAATGGGAGCATACAGGTTCTAAAAATGAACAAATTCGAGAGCTAATGGGTACCACCTATTCTGAAGAAAAGTTCGAAGAAATTAAGCCGTACCTGTCAGCTGACGATTTTGATTATGTGATGTCGAAAGGAAACCGATCATCACATTTACTAAGTGTTCAAACCAAAGATCTGACCAAACTCAGACAAACAGGAACAATTGAACATTTCAGACATCTGGAAATGCAGACACTCATTACTGAATTTTATACTCTTCAGGGAAAATCGGAACGTATTAAGAATTTTCCGTTTCCACGTCAGTATGCTACCATCAACTTCTTCTTTGTTGTACTCTTCGTATTGATTCTTCCCTTTGGTATGCTTGATGTTTTTGCTGGCTGGGATCAGCAACAGCTAATCTGGCTTTGTATTCCATTTTCGGTAATCTCATCATGGGTATTCTGGACGATGGAGTTAATTGGAGATTACAGTGAGAATCCATTCGAAGGACTATTCAATGATGTCCCAATCACTTCCTTAGCGAGAGGAATAGAAATTGATATCAGGCAAATGTTAGATGAAACTGATTTGCCTGAACCTATTGGAACATATGGTACCTTTGATATTCAGCCTTAGCGGTAGGAGCTAAAAACCTCAGTAGATCCGTCTTTCTTGATAAGTAGCACATCATAGGGTGCGGCATCTCTACCTTCAACTTCCATACCAGGTGAGCCGACAGGCATGCCTGGAACCGTTAAACCAATGGCATCAGGTTTTTCCTCAAGCAGGCGCTTAACATCAGCAGAGGGAACATGTCCTTCTACAAAGTAGCCACCAATTTTTGCAGTATGACAGCTGGATAAAGTTCTGGGAATACCAGCTTCTGATTTGATGTCGTAGATATTTGAAGCAGGGATTTCTCTAACTTCGAATGCCTCATCAGAGATCATATGCTCAGCCCATTTTGTACAGCAACCGCATCCAGGGTTTTTGTACATCGTCACTTTAATAGCATCCGGATTGGACACTTCATGTACTATATTTTCCGAAAGTGATGGTTGAGCATAGGATACTTCTGTTATTTCAGAGGTTTCACCTTGTGGCCAGAACAGGAATGCGGCAAAAGCGATTGTCAGAACTGTGCCGATTAGTAAAATTTGTTTGTTGCTCATGATGTAGTCTATTTAGTTTCGTTGCTGAAAATACGAAAATTTAAAATCGAAAGATTTGTTCTATTCAGAAATTTGAGTTGATATTATGGCTTAAAGATTATTGAGTAAAAGGAATGAAAAGCAGGGGATAAAGTTCAAAATCGAAAGTCGGATAAAGCCTAATCTTTATCCGGCATCGAATTCTTGAAATTGATATCTCTCTGCGGAAATGGGATTTCGATATTATACTCTTTGAACTTACGTACGATACCTTGATTCAGTTCATTCAATACGGCGTATTTATCTTTAACATCCCCGATCATCACAAGTAATTTCATGTTCCAGGAAGATTCTCCAAAGCTTCTTAAATGAACATCAGGAGCCGGGTTAGCAAATACCTTTGGATGATCCTTGGCTACTTCGAGCAATGCTTTTAAAACAGTATCCAGATCGGAACCATAAGCCACCCCTACCTCGATTGCCAGTCTGAATGTGGGATCCCCATGAGAATAGTTAACTACGTTCTTGGATACGAATTCTGAATTCGGAACAATGATAGAAATATTATTGAGAGATTTAACTGTAGTTGATCGAATATTGATTTCTTCAATGTCTCCCTCAATATCATTTACAATAACTCGGTCGCCCACACTAATAGGTCTTTCGAATAAGACAATCAGGCCTGAGATAAAATTGGATGTAATGTTCTGCAATCCGAAACCAATACCCACAGAAAGAAAACCAAATATTACCGCCAAACCGGTTAAATCTATTCCCAGAAACTGGAAGGAAATAAGTACACCAATAATCACTATCAGGTATTGAGCCATTCTGGATAGTGTGTATCTAAGCCCCGCATCCTGGATGAATCGCGGTAGTATTTTGTCTTTTAAGAGGCGTTTGACAAATGAACCCAGATAAGTGAAGCCAACGATAAAGAGAACAAAAACAATTAAAGAGAGGAATGTTACCGGTGTATCCTGAATTTTGAATAAGGTTACCTGAAGAAAATCACCGATATAAGTAAATATTTCACTGGCAGAATATTCCGTCGGGTTTGGAATGTCGAGCACCGTGGAATCTATTTCAATGATACTGCTGTCGGGCTGACTGTTTTGATTTACTGAAAGTTGCATAAAAAAGGAATTATAGTGCATACAATAAACGGAGAAGAAGCCTCTCCTCAAAGCTTTTTATACCAGACATTCATATGCTCGATTTCTTTGCCAATGAGGGTATTCTGAACCAATAAACCTGCAAAAGCATACTCCATTCTTCCGAAGGTCTTATTCATGCCATATGAGGTAGCTCTGGCTATGGTATAAGCAGTTTTAATACCCAATCGGGGTATTTCCTGCTCCATCAAATGTAAAAGACTCAAGGAAGTGTTTCGGCCACGGTATTGAGGATCAGTGGCAAAATCGGTCATCTCCGCATTGGCTGATTCCTGATCCATTTCTGCAGAGGATGCCGCAATCAGTTTATCATAATGAAAACAGCCAAAGTAATGTACATGGCTTTTCATACAGGACTGAAGATAATCCTCGTCAAAAATGGGGAAGGGATAAACCTCGAATACCCTTCTGTACAATTCAGCAAGGGCTTTAAGGTTATCAACTGTAAGCTTCTTGAATTTAAGTGCGCTGTTCTCTTCCTGATTATAAGGTTCGGCTGCGTTCAAACTTACTCTGAGAACATCGGTGATGGTGTTTCTGGTTTTAGCTTCGATTTCCATCCGTTTTTCATCCGGGTAAAAAGCCAGGAAAACGGCCTCCAATGATCCCATATAAAAACCAGGAATCCGCGCCTCAACCCGATAACTGGCTTCCAGAAATGATGCTGACAAATATTCGGGTATTTTGGCAAAAATTTTGGTGTAGGAATGTTCCAGTGCCCATTTTATTAATGCTTCAGGCATTCCGGCAGCGTCGTCTGGATGCAGTTTCATCAGATAAATCCGGTTATTCAGCTTACCATGCTGAATAAGGGATTTGCCGATATGTTCAATTTTGTCGGCCAAAGTTTTTGCTAATTTGATAAGTGATTACGTACACAACCAAAGATAACAGGATACCAAACAGGGTTGGATCCAGATTGAAGGGGATACCAATCGTAATAAAATTCAAAGAAAGTGTGAGTCCGCCGCCAAACAGCATACTCAGAATGGCTGCTAGAGAACTGCGCTTCTTTGTAAAGTATCCGGCCAGGGTAGGAACCAGCAATCCGGAAACCATAAAGGCATAGGACTGAAGGATGAGATCGAGGACGGATGTAAAGTAGCTGGCCAGCAAAAAGGCGGCGACACCTGTCACAAAAGTGATAACCTGAGAAATACGGATAACAGTCTGATCGGAATAATGGCGGAAGTAACGGATCAGCACATCATTGAGGATGTTGCCTGATGAAGCGATCAGGCAGCTGTCCGCGGTCGACATCACTGCAGAAAAATAGGCAGCCAGTACAAAACCAGTGATTCCAACGGGAAGTACATCACTGAGCAGCAGGGGAAGGGCCGTTTCAGCATCCGCTTCCGGAAAAGCTACCCTGGCCAGCATCCCTAGAATTACACCGGAAAAAGCCATAAAGGGGTACTCAAAAATGCCGGCAATGAAAAAAGCTTTTTTGGCATCCTTAATTGTGGGCGAGGCATACACACGCTGATAGAGCGTCATTGCAATAAACCAGATGGGGATTATTGAAACCGCCCAGTTCACGATGGTTCCTGCACTCACATTGGTCAGTGAAAGATGTCCTTTTGGTAGAGAGGCCGCAATCGACTCCCATCCTCCCAGTTCAACAAAAGCAAAGGGAATGCCCAGGAATATGAGGCCGAACAGCAGTATGATCCACTGAAAAGTGTCGGTGTAGACCACAGCTTTCAAACCGCCAAGCACTGTATAGAAAATCACAATCACTCCCATCACGACAAGAGAAAACTGTAGAGGGTCGAAGGTGGTGATATCTGAAAAGACGCTTCCGGCAGCCAGTTTTCCTCCGGCCAGGATTTGTCCGGAAGTAAAACCCAGATAGCCAATGGCCGAAATGATGGCTGCGATCATTCCAACTGTTTTATTGAATTTATGGCTGAGGAAATCAGGGAAGGTGAGCATCCCCTTTTCCATGTCCAATTTTTTAAGTTTGGGTACCGTGAAGATCGCAGCCAGCCAAGCGCCAACCAGGCCGGTAAACAGCAGCCAGCTGCCGGCCAGTCCCATGGTAAAACCCAAACCGCCCAGACCGATGGAAAAGCCACCACCAACATCGGTTGCAGCAATGGATAATCCGATGTGGCCGGGCCCGATATTGCGCCCACCCACATAAAAGTCCTCTTTAGTACCGTTTCGGTTAAAAAAATAGAAACCTACATAGAGGATTGCGGAAAAGTAGATCCCGAATACGATATAATCAGCAAGATGCATGGATCAGGCGATTGTCAGATCAGCATAGCCTGATTTCTCTATTGCATCCTGTATCATGATTTCATGATTCACCGGATTTTGCCACAGCTTCCTGCCTTCTTCACTAAGGCTGTGCAGAGGATCGAAATAAAGGAAAACCTTGTCGTCGTCCACGCTTGGGCTGCGGTAAACCGAGATGCCTGATTTTGTATCATAATGCTCCATGCTGTGCACCACGCGTTTACCTCCGCCACCGGGCGCATCGGTAATGAACAGCGGTGTGTTAAACCCTGCCGTAACCCCACGCACCGATTTTTCGAGCTCAATGGCTTCTTTGATGCTGGTCCGCATGTCCTCGGTACCCTTTACCATATCATGCTGATATATGTAATAAGGCTGTACATTCATGTACGACAGTTTGCGTACCAGATGAATCATCTGTTTAGGCTTGTTATTCACCCGTTTGATGAGCACGCTTTGGTTTCTCACTTTCACCCCTTTTTTAAAGAGAAGCAGCATAGCACGTCGCGTAATGTCAGTAATTTCGTTGGCGCTGTTGAAGTGGGTGTGTAGTGCCACTTCTTTTCCTTTTTCTTTTCCAAGATTGGTGATGTCGACTAGAGCTTGAGTCCATTTTTCATCGGTCAGGATTTTCATGGGCATCACAGCTGGTCCTTTAGATGCAAAACGGATACGGCGGATGTGCGGGATATCTAATAGAATCTCACCTATCAGTTTGAGGCGATTGGGTTTAAGCATATAGGAATCGCCTCCGGATACAACTACATCTTCAATTTCAGGGCGCGAGGCTATATAAGCGAAGGCCTTCTTCCATTTGTCGGGCGCATTCTGGAAGCGCACTTTATCCACCGTTTCTGTATCACCGCCAATGGCATAACTACGCGTGCAAAAGCGGCAGAATACCGGGCATACATCAAGTGGAAGGAACAGCACTTTGTCGAAGTAGCGGTGAACCAGTCCATCGACCGGGGAGTCCCTCTGCTCGCCCAGTGAATCCAACGTCAGTTTTGGGTGATCAGGCTGAAAACGAGAGTAAACCGGAATAAACTGAATGCTGAGAGGATCATTATAAGGATTTTCCCAGTCGATGAGTGCCAGGATGTATGGAGAGATGCTCATGTTCATAGGAGCTTTATCCATTCCTTTCTTCACTTCATCCAGGAATTTAGGATCTACAATATCTTTAATCAGTTTTTCCAGCTTTGCCACATTTCGCACGGTATTGCGGTTCTGGAATTTCACATCCAAGAATTCTTCCTCACTTACATCCACGAAGGCTGGTATCTTTTTCCAGAATTCGCTTTTATCAAAATGCCGGTGTTGGATCTGTTCTGGTAGGATAAAATCTTTGATGTGATCCGGTATTTCGAGTTTCTCCAGATCTTCAAGGGTATTATGCTCGCGGATACTCTCCGGTAGGTCTTTGAATTGTTCAGCGCTCTCTATAGTTGAAAAGTCTTTCTCTGAGTATAGCATCTCTGTAGTTGATGTTAATTTTATGACATCAAAAGATAGAGATTATGTTCTACAGAACCTAATTTGATGTTAAGTCGAATTTAAATACTTGTAATCTTAAAATTAATCTAAGGGATCGTCGGATGTAAGCAGTGGTGAGGCGTCCAAATCATTGATTTCCATCGCAGAAATGATGATATCCAGTGACTTATCAATTTGGTTTTTATCCTCGGTTGAGAGATGCTTTAGTTTTTTGGATAAACGTTCGTGCAGAACATTTGGAGTGTTTTCCATCAGTTTGATACCGGAGGCCGTAAGAACAACATCTCTTACTCGGCGGTCTTTGTCATTTTCCATACGGGCAACGTAACCTCTTTTCTGAAGGCGCTGCAAAATTCCGGTGATGGTGCTTGAATTTAAACTAAGCAGCTCCATCATTTCTTTATGGGTAGCCCGGTAATCCTTCTTGCTCATCAGGTGACCCAGAAATAGGAGCTGGGTTATGCTTAAGCCATATTCTTTCTGAACGCCTTTGGATTCAAGGTTCAGTGAGCGCAAAATCTTCCGGATCTTGATAAGTATGTTTAAAATGTCCATATGTGCCGAATATCGCTGAAACCGGACTTAAAAAAAAATTCTGAAACAAAAAAGGCGATCCGAAAACGAATCGCCTTGAATATTTAACTAAATTTGAACTTAGTTAGAAGCCAAATCACTTACAGTATCAGCAAGCATTTGAACTTTATCAGGATTACCTGTAGTTGAAGCCATGCCTGATACAGTTTCAGCTAATTCGCTAAGTAGCTTTGAAGCTTTGCTTCCCGGATTAGCTTTCGCATTAGCTAAAGTTTGACGAACCATAGCTATGCTCTCATCTTCCATTTCGCCATCTCTGTGAAGCTGATCAACATATGCATTAGCTAATGCATAAGTAGATGGCCAGCTGTACTTAGGTTGACCCTGTGTATTCAGATATTCAAGCTTCACGGAATTAGCAGCATCAATCTCATTCTGAGTTAGGAATGGACTTGGTGTAAGTTTGAATAAGTCTAGACCACGAGCGATTTCTGAACTTACAATGGTACCATTGTAATAGTATACTGACCAGCTACCACCCATAAGCATTCTTTCACCATTTACAGGACCTCTGTCATGGAATGCAATCTCAACTGGATTTGAAGCGTCTGTCCAGTCGAATACTGAAATACCACCTTGATACCATGCTTGAACCATGATATCTCTACCCGGAACAGGAATTAGTGAACCGTTATGCGCAACACAATTTTCCTGTGAAGACTGTGCAGCTGAAAGCTTATAGTAGCTTTCGAAGTTCATTTTGGTACCATCTAAAGTGAAAATAGCATTGGCTCCCCACTCATATGGATCTGTTTCACGACATTTAGGTGCGCCACCGCCACCCCATTCGTCAGTGAATAGTACAGATGTACCATCATTATTGAAAGTAGCAGAATGCCAGTATGAGAAATTCTTATCTGCAACTGCGTCTATTCTTCTTGGATTTTCAGGCTCGGTAATATCAAGCAGAAGACCGTAACCTTCACATGCGCCACCGGCTAAACCGATTTCAGGATAAAGGGTGATATCATGACATTGAGTTGGGCCACCTTTACCCGGCTCAGGTTCTCTTGAATCCAGATACTGATTGTAGTATTTGGAAGGATCTGAAAAGAACATAGTAGAGTCTTCGCTATTTGGCATTGCACCTTCTTCTCTTAAGTTAGAAAAGTATCTAAGCGCGAACCGAGTTCTCCATCCTGATAGAATAAATTCTTCTCCATCACGCTCATAGATAATAGCACCTGATTCACGTGCTGCAGCAAGTTCAGCTTCAGTGTTACCGTGTCTTGGCTCAGCATCAAGATTATCAAAAATTCTAGGTGAGCTTACAATAGCTGCCATTGACGGATCAGCTAAAGGGACTTTGATTACTTCAATTCTAAACTCAGCTGAGTTTGGATTTTGGTCAGGATCACCATATGAACAACCCGGAAGTTCTTCATCTGGGCGAATACCAGCAGAACCGGAAACGTATACATAGATATTTTCTTCATCATTTGGATCCTCTAGCACAGAATGAGTGTGAGATCCACGGCAAGTCTGTACATTAGATACATACTTGGGGTTTTCAATATCAGAAATATCAAAGATTCTAATACCTCTTAAACGGTCTTTAGATACTGCTGTGCTTACACCTTGAGCACCACAATCCAGGCGACCTTCTCGTCCTTCACCAGATACAAACATTAGATTTCCGTAAACAGAAACATCACTTTGTGAGGCTGGACAAACATATTCTTTAACTAATACCGGATTTGCCGGATCAGTAATATCCCAGATAATTACGCCGTTGTAGTTTCCCTGAATGGCATAGTTGCCTTTGAAGGCCAGATCAGAGTTTGTTTTACCAAGAAAAGCATCTGGTGGAGGGGTTTGCGACACAAGTTCCATATTCCAGATAGCTTCTTCAGCATCAAAAAGACCGGCTGCAAGACCGACTCTTGGATCTGGTGTTGGAATGGTTGCTTCACTTAATGGGGCAACTTCAGGTGCAGTGTATTCAACATCCGCAATTTTTGATGTTGAAGAACAGGCCGCAAAAACAGCTGTTGTTGCAATGATGATGAATACCGACTTCAATGCCATCGGTAGTCTATTCAAGACATTGTTCATGTTCAATGTAGGTTAGTTAGTGTTGTTTTGAATGGGTTTAAGAGGTTGATTTAGTTCATTTCCTCTAACATGAGCTTCATACGCTCAATTTCTGTGGTTTGGTCGACATTGATATCGCTGGCCAATGTACCCGTTGTGTGATGCTGCATAGCGCCATCACTATTTTCAAGTTCACGAACCATAAATGTTGCACCTTGATGGTGCTGGATCATGTAAGTTAGGAATAGTCGATCAAAGTCTTTTCCCTTTGCTTCGCTGAGTTCGATCATTTGGGCAGGGCTCAACATACCAACCATGCCTGAATGGTCAACCATACCTGATTCATCCATTTTATGATTTGAGTGATCCATATCGTGTCCCGAATGATCCATTTCACCCATATCCATTCCTTCCATCTCAATGATAAGATTCAAACCTTCGATCTTTACTATGGGAACAGGTTGCTTGCGATCTCGAAGCCATGTTTGCATGAGCTTGATCTCATCTTTCTGAGCATTGATAATTCTGGACGCCAATATTTGAATAGATTCACTTGCTCCATTTTTTGGAGCTAGATCAGACATGATTAGAGCCTGAGCGTGATGCCCTATCATATCAGTCATAAAAGCGACATCAGCTTCATTAAATATTTTGAGTTCTTCCTCTAGCTGAGCATAGTATTTTCTTTCCAGCTCTTCTTTGTCATAAGTTTTATAGGGTGCTGTGTTTTCAGTTGTGGAGGAAGCTGAGTTTGAATTTGTTTGTTCTGTTACGCTTTCAGAGCTCTTACATGAACTTAGAAGTAAAGCTAGCGTGAACAAGAAAAATATTGGTCTCATGAAATATGTTATTATTGCTCTCGTGATTCAAATTGCGAACAGGACTAAAATTTACTCTATTTGTTGACTTATTCACAAAAAAAAAGCGACCCGAAACCGGATCGCTTTGTAAAATTTCATAAATCTGAAATTAAACGGGCATGATTTTCTCAGCCTGTGGGCCTTTTGCGCCATCTGTAATTTCAAATTCAACTTGCTGACCTTCTTTAAGAGTCTTAAATCCATCAGCTAAAATTTCGCTAAAGTGTGCGAAAACGTCTGGACCTGATTCCTGTTGAATGAATCCGTATCCTTTTGAATCGTTGAACCATTTAACGGTTCCTCTTACTGTATCTGCCATTGTAACTAAATTAATTATAAGTGTTTAAGCCTGTAGAGGCTGTGTTACGAAATCGATCTATCCTTTTTCTACAGGCTGAATACCAAGGCAGTCAGCGGGTGGAGCAAGTAATTAAATCTTTTTCAAACTTCCCAAATCTAACCAATTAAAAGGGTATAACCGAATTATTTAATTGTTTTCATTAAAGAAAGACTATGAACCTTTATAGGGACTAAAGGTGTTTTGAGCCTAAAAGAAACTCAATAACTCTTCTTTCAATATTATTTAATGATTAGAATCTCATTATTTGTTGAAAAAGAGCGTATCTTTCAGGCTGTCAAAAATTACAATAATTATTTCAACTCATTCAGTAGCAAAAGCTAATGGACATCAGAAACGTCGCAATTATCGCCCACGTAGATCATGGTAAAACCACTCTCGTGGATCAAATCCTGAAACAATCAGGTACTTTCAGAGAAAACCAGCAGGTAGAAGACCGGGTAATGGACTCCGGCGATCTTGAGAAAGAAAGAGGGATAACCATTTCAGCCAAAAACACAGCTGTAAAATGGGGTGAATCAAAAATCAACATAGTAGATACTCCTGGTCACGCCGATTTTGGCGGTGAAGTAGAGCGTATTCTTAAGATGGTAAACGGAGTAATTCTACTTGTAGATGCGGCTGAAGGCCCACTGCCACAAACTAAATTTGTTCTCAGAAAGTCACTGGCACTGGGATACAGACCTATAGTTGTAATCAATAAGATTGACCGATCAGATGCTCGTCCTGATGCTGTTCTGGATGAAATATTTGACCTTTTTGTGACCTTGGATGCTCACGATGAGCAACTTGATTTCCCTGTACTTTACGCTATTGCTAAAGAAGGCACAGCAACAGACGATTTGGATACACCAGGCACTGATCTAAGCCCATTGATGGATATTATTATAGATCATGTTCCACCACCGGAAAGAGATATGGAAGCTCCATTCAAAATGCTGGTTAGTTCAGTAGACTGGAATGACTATGTTGGACGTATAGCCATTGGTAGAGTAGAGCAAGGGACAATCAAACTTAATCAGGAAATCGCTCTTCTGGGTGCCGATGGTAAAGTCAAAGAAAAGGGAAGAGCCACTAAACTATTCACATTTAATGGTTTGAAGAGAGATCCTGTCGAGGTTGCTGAAGCTGGTGATATTATTGCTATGGCGGGATATGAAGATGTACACATAGGCGAGACTTTGACTGCAACTAGTGATTTAAGTCCCCTTGGATATACAGATATTGATCAGCCAACAATGGCTATGTTCTTTAGAGTAAATAATTCACCATTTGCTGGTAAAGAGGGTGATTATGTGACATCCAATCAGTTAAAAGATCGTTTGTTCAGAGAAACCAGAACAAATGTAGCGATGAGGGTTGAGCCAACTGAAAGTCCGGATATCTATAAAGTTTCAGGTAGAGGGGAATTGCAACTGGCTATTCTGATCGAAACAATGAGAAGGGAAGGATATGAGTTTGCGGTATCGAGACCTGAAGTGCTATTCAGGGAAGATGAAAATGGAAAGATGCTGGAACCGGTGGAAGAGGTAGTAGTTGATGTGCACATGGATTACAGCAACCGTGTAATCGATAACCTACAGAAAAGAAAAGGTATCATGGCGTCCATGGCACAGGAAGGGGAGAATAATAGAATAACCTTCAGAGTTCCCTCTCGAGGATTGATTGGTTTTAGGGGAGAAATGCTCACTGAAACTAGGGGTACAGGAATTATGCACCAGCAATTTGATGCATATGAGCCTTACTTCGGAGAAATTGCAGGCCGAAACAGAGGGGCCTTAGTTGCACTTGAAAAAGGTGATGTGACCGGGTATGCACTCGAGGGTATTCAGGATAGAGGCCAGTTTTTAGTTGAACCGGGAGATCCTGTTTATGAAGGTATGGTAGTTGGGATCAATAACCGTAGCGATGACCTCATAGTGAATGTGGCTAAAAAGAAGAATCTGACTAATCACAGAGCTACACAGACTGCTGATTCAGTTAAGATCTCTCAAGCTAAGAGATTCAGTTTAGAGCAAAGTATAGAATTCATCGACAAAGATGAGCTCCTTGAAGTGACTCCGGCAAGTCTGAGAATCCGTAAGAGATTCCTAGATCACAATGAGAGAAAAAGAGAAGAGAAGAAAACTAAAGCATAAAAAAAGAGGCCTTGGTCAAAGGCCCCTTTTTAGAACTTAGATTAGCTTCTCTTAAAACTATGCTATTAGATAAAATGCAGGAAGAACTCACTATGAAAACCTGCATTTATCACGTATACGAGTGCGGGTTTCACTGTTTCCACCAAAGCATTTAAGATTCTATAAAAATAAAAAAAGGGACCTGCCCAGGGATCCCTTTTTTAGATTAGCATACTTTGGAAGGACACTCTCTTGACCAACCTTGTCAGCTTATACGAGGGCAGGTTTCATTTTTTGCGAAAAGTGAAATGCGAAATGCGAAGTGTGAAATGTGAAATGAGAAAGGTCTAAGGGATAAGTTGAGTTGATTTCCCTTTTCACCTTTCACCTTTGCCGTTTATCCCAACCCGTAATACTGCTCTTTTTCCTTGAAATAGATTTCAAAGACTTCACTTAGGGCTGCATGCTGAGGGAGCTTCAGCTCTGGATCTTTTAGGATGGTTTTCTTTGCCAATTCTTTGGCTTGAAAGAGAAGTAGCTGATCTTCTACAATGTCAGCAAATTTAAAATCGGGGAGACCACTTTGTTTGGTGCCTAGGAAGTCGCCTGGACCTCGGAGCTTTAAATCTGTTTCAGCCACTTTAAAGCCATCTGTTGTTTCAGCCATTGTTTGTAAGCGAACACGACCATGGCTGGAAATTTTGTCTCCCTTCATCAGAATACAATAGCTTTGTCGGCTACCACGTCCAATTCTTCCTCTTAGCTGGTGAAGCTGTGACAAACCAAATCGTTCAGCATGTTCAATAATCATTACAGAAGCGTTTGGAACATCAACACCTACTTCAATTACAGTAGTTGACACGAGTATTTGTGTGTTACCCTGAATGAAGGATCGCATGATGGCATCCTTCTCATCCGACTTCATTTGTCCGTGGATCAAACCCACGCTAAAATCCGAGAAAGTGGCTTTCAGTTTTTCAAAGCCTGCTGTGGCATCTTTTAAATCCAGAGCTTCAGATTCTTCGACAAGTGGGTACACTATATATATTTGTCCCCCATTATTCACTTCATCCTTCACAAAGTTCATGACGTCTTGTCTTTTCTT
>CBFHVG010000044.1:0-3160 GCA_965659005.1 uncultured Balneolaceae bacterium | reverse complement strand
TCTTCCTTATATATACTTCATTGGAAATTTGAGCTAGACAATAAACTGAAATTTTAAAAGTCTAGCAAGTCTCTTTGTTTAATTTTTTTCCGAATTTTTAGCGGAATACTTCACTTTCTAACCTTGGTTTACCCAAGTGCCTTCAGAGAATTTCAGTGAGATAGTTTCATTATCTGACTGAACTCTGTTTCTATTTAAGATAATTTTAAGATGTTGAGTTCCAATAGAGATTTTAAAGCTTAACCAAACATGATTTAAGTTTAATGAAATCAACTGCTAAGAAATTTCGATTTCATGATGCTTTTCATCTTATAAAATATCATAAGTAACAGAGAAGTAACTCTAAACAACTCGTATCAATCCTTTAAAGATTGATTATTTCTCCTTATTACTTAAACGGAAGAGTTGATGGAGTAGTATAATGGCTACACCACTACCTATGATGTCAGCAATAAAATCCAATAATTCAGCACTTCTGCCTGCAGGTAAAACGAATTGTAAAACTTCAATCAGTAAGCCAAATGTTGCAGAAATTACAAAAATCAGAACCAGACTTGGCTTTTGATTCTTTATAACAAACAGGAAGAGCCCAAAAATTATTGTCCAAACTAGAAACATGATGGCATGCCCCAATTTATCGTAATCCCAAATTGTTGTAGGCATGGAGAAATCGGATGGATACAATGTTGCTCCAAGGATGACCACTGTACATAATACAAACCCTGTGATCAGTATGGGTCTGAACTGCTTAGAAAAAATCAGTTTGATCAGTTTCATATAATATCGAGTGGTGATGGTTGACGCCCCTTATCCAGTGTAAAGGATTGTGCTTTTTCAAAACCTTCAATCAAAGCAACTCCACAGGCAAAAATTTCATCGGGGTTGTTTATCCAGTTTGCCGCAATTTTTCCGGTGAGTACATCTCCAAAACCAGCTCGGGCAAAAATACGATTGTCATAAGCAGTTATATATGAATCTTTCTCAGGGGTTCCGATAAATGTTGGGTATCCCTTAGATACTATTACAGATTCAAATCGATGAGAAAGTTCTGTGCATCGACTTAGGCGTAAGTGAGCATCTCTATATGCCTCCTCATTAAAGAATAATGATAATTCTCCAGGATGTGGTGTTAGTATCCATTTTGCACCATCCGGTTTTGATATTGAATTTGAATTTGCCAAAACAAATAGTGCATCTGCATCAATTATGACTCTTCCGGTATAACTATTCAAAAACTGTTCAATAAATTCAACGGTCTCGGGATCTCTGCCAATGCCAGGTCCTAGAACTATAATTCCTTCTTTCTGTTCTAGTATATCCTGAATTTCAGTGAAGTGAGATAACTTAAAATTACGATCTTCATTCGTGCCAACACGCTTTTTGATAATTTCAACCAACTGCTTCTCATAAATATCCATAAGAGCACCAGGAGAAAAGAGAGAGACTGCTCCAATACCTCTATTCCATGCAGATTTTGCAGCTAAAATTGCTGCTCCGGTTAAACCCTCAGACCCTCCAATAAGGTAAACAATCCCTTCAGAATACTTGTGGGTTCTGGGCTGGCTTATATCTTCTTTAACCAGCCAGTTTGTTGAAAGAATAGCGTGATTGGATGATCGCAAATGCAGCGGAAACGGTAAATTTACAAACTCAACCTGGCCACAGTGTGAAATCCCCTCATTAAGAAAGGAGCCAAGTTTTAGACTTCCGAAGCTCAGAGTATAGTCTGCATCAACAGCACAACCAAGAAAGTTACCCGTTGTGGCGTCAATCCCAGATGCAATATCCATTGAAAAAACAGGTGTCTCATGCTGATCATTGATCCAATAAGATGCTTTTTCATAATCACCCGAAATATCTGAGCTTAGACCGGTCCCAAACATGCCGTCAATAATTAAATCAGAATCAGTGGGTAAGGTAGATTCATCGTATGATTCTAAGATCTTAATGCCATCAGGATGCTTATGTTGTAACTCTTTTAATAAGTCGAAATTCCTCTTGCAATCAATACTCAGGTTCTCAATCCCGCCAATAAAGCAGACTGTTATCCTATGCCCGAATTGATTTAAAACTCTTCCGGCTACTAGAGCATCACCGGCATTATTTCCTTTACCACAGAATAACAGGGCATGCGAATTAGGGGATATTTTCCTATTGATGAAATCGCCCGCTTTATTACCAGCAACCTCCATCAGTGTGAAGCCATCAATACCAAATTCATCAATGGTTCGCTTGTCCATTGACATACTCTGCTCAGCTGTAGCAAGCTGATAGGGTAGAGGTATTGATCTGATATCCATTATTTCAGGATTTAGTAAGCTTTAGCGAAAAGTACTCTTTTTTCAGATGGTTTGCCCGTTACCATACATGTTCCTGTTTCACCTTTGTCAAAAGGTATCAGCCGGATAGTAGCCTTGGTTTCATTTTTTATTAACTCTTCTGTTTCGGCTGTACCATCCCAGTGAGCGTAAATGAATCCGCCTTTAGCTTCGAGGATTTCCTTGAATTCCTCATAACTATCAGCTGTGCTGGTATTTTCTTCACGGCGATTTAGTGCCGCTTTAAATAGGTCATCCTGTATAGTGACTAAAAGGTCATCAATTGTTTTATCAAGTTGATCCCTTTCCACAATCTCTTTAGTTAGAGTATCACGTCTGGCAAGTTCAACTTTATTGTTATCTACATCACGAGGTCCGACAGCCACTCGAATTGGAACTCCAGTTGCTTCATGCTCAGCAAATTTAAATCCAGGTTTGAAGTTATCTCGATCATCAAACTTTACTCTGATATTCTTTTCCTGCAGTTCCTTCATGATGACTTTTGCATAAGCTGATACAGTTACTTTCTCTTCATCAGATCTGTAAATAGGAACGATGACCACTTGTGTCGGAGCTAAACGAGGAGGCATAACAAGACCATTATCATCTGAGTGCGTCATGATCAATCCACCAATCAAGCGTGTCGAAACACCCCAGCTTGTTGCCCACACCAACTTATGCTGTCCATCCTGATCTTGGAATTTCACATCGAATGCTTTTGCAAAATTCTGCCCAAGAAAATGTGATGTACCAGCTTGAAGGGCTTTGCCATCTTGCATTAAGGCTTCAATACAATAGGTGTCAACGGCACCGGCAAATCGCTCAGATTCAGTCTTAACACC
>CBFHVG010000043.1:0-14279 GCA_965659005.1 uncultured Balneolaceae bacterium | reverse complement strand
AGGGTGTGAATGCAAGACTACTTAGAAGTAACAGAGAAAATAATCTTATATGATCACAAACTCTTAGCAATTCCAACTCCCGGGCTTAGTCCTAACTCTTCATGTTGTTGAAAAGCAAAGTCTATCTTCAGCAGCCCACTTACTATTCCAAATCCAAGTGAATAACTAAGTGGAGCCGTTGTCACCCCCGATCTGATGAATACAGATTGCATGACTTGATACTCAAAACCACCTCTATAAGAAATTGGGAAGCGTACATCTTTTACTAAATCAGATGAAAAGAGAAAGTCATCATTGAGGTTGTATGCTAATCCAAGTACTAACTCTCTAGGTAAGTCTTCCCCAAAGTTAAACTGAGGTTTATTAATGTTAACTGACCTGGCCCCTATCCATAACCCATCCGAAATTTCAGCGCCCACACCAAGATCCAATCCCAAGGCTCTACTACCATTATCTCTATAACTGCCTCCGAAGCTGACTTGAGTGTAAGTGACAGCTAAACCGAGGTGAATATTATAGTATTGGTTTTTCTGAGCTACTCTAATTCTGAGCTCGCTGAAGAGTTCATCACCAAAATGATGGAGCCCTACTGCAGAATATCCAACTGGGTTAGTGAAACTAAATACAGCTGAATATTCCGATAATTCGGGTATCCCATAATTCCTAATACCGTAGACCGCCAATCCAGAGCTGTCATTTTGCATCATGGCTACATTCCCAAAAATAGCCCATTCGTCAGAATTTAAAGCAGTTACAGCCTGCCCCATACCCAGACCTCTGCCGCCCAAAATAGTCTGTGCATTCAGCAAAGATTTATTGCTAAATAAAGTCACACTTAGAATTATTAAAAAAGCATGATATCTTTTCACTCTCTTGAACAATGTTTTGTCTTGATATCCATTATCTCTACAATCAATTTAGAATCAGCCCACTTGTGATAAAACTACTACTCATATCTACTTTAGGTCTTCTTTTTGGCCTGTTGTGCAATCCAATCCATGCACAGGAGCTAGATTGTAATGTGGAACTGAACTATGAGCAGCTCACAAACGCTGCATTCAACTATGTAGCAGAACTGGAACCAGCGCTTGAAACCTACATTAATGAGTATCAGTGGACAGATGAAGAGTTCTTGGAGCAGGAAAAGATTGAATGCCAGATGCAGATTATTTTCAATAATGGTTCTAATGATTTCAGATTTGCTGCTGAAATAATCATCACAGCACGTCGTCCGATTTACAACACCATACAGCAGACGAATACTCTCATTATTAATGATCAATTCTGGAATTTCAGTTACACTCAGGGAACCAACCTTATTCATGATGAACTTCAGTTCGACGATTTAGTCAGCTTCATAGATTTTTACTGCCACTTTATAGTAGGGCTAGACTATGATACCTTCGCTCAGAATGGTGGGACTTCCAGTTTTACAAAGGCCCAGAATATTCTTGATACTGCTCAATCAACCGGTTCGGTTGGATGGGATAGGAATTCCAACAACAGGAGAAACAGATACTGGTTGATTACTGATATGCTGAATCCAAGTTATGATCCCTATCGTGAGGCTATTTATCGATACTACAGATTTGGATTGGACACTTTTACCGCCGACGCAATTAACGCAAGAAATGAAGTTTTAGAAGCTATCAAACTTATTAGACAAACGCGCCAGCGCACAACAAACACCTATTTATTCGACATCTTTTTCGATGCAAAATCAAAAGAAATTGCCTCCATATTTTCTGATGCCGAAACCCGTGTGCGCCTAGAAGCCTATGCCCTTCTTAGAAATACAGACCAAAGTCATTTATCTGACTACGAATCTTTACAGAATTAAAGATTTTTCAATGCGGTTTTGTATATTATGAACCGCAAAAAAGCGGTTCCACAGAATCATTCAAAGAGATAAATACATGAAGTTTTACGTTTGTATAAAACAAGTCCCAGACGTTTACGCACCAATACAGATCAAAGAAGGACAATTATTTCAGGATGCAGATCGAATGGTATTAAATGCCTATGATGCATCTGCTGTTGAAGAAGCCCTTGTTCTTACTGAAAAACATGGCGGTGAAGTAGAAGTAGTTCTTATTGGCCAACAAAAGGCTACAGAAACCATCCGAAAAGCCTTGGCAATGGGTGCACACAGCGCAACTCATATTATTACTACAGGAGAAGAGAATTATAATTCGGCTTCTTATGCTAAAGTGCTCAGTACATTCTTTGCTGACAAAGAATACGATGTTATTTCACTGGGTAAGCAATCTCAAGATACTGATTCCGGATTAACCGGAAGTATGTTGGCTGAATCTCTAAATCTCCCATACACAACAAATGCTGTTGGTCTTGAGGTTGAAGGATCATCTCTTATTGTTAAAAGACAGGGAGATAGTGGTCAGGAAATGATTGAGCTTCCAACACCATGCGCCGTGACCTGTTCAAATGACATGAATGATCCAAGAATTCCAAGTTTGAAAGGCATTATGGCTTCTAAAAGAAAGCCTATTGAAAGCATTGAACTTTCTTCCATCGGAATAGATGAATCGGAATTAGCTCCAAATACTACAATTTCTTCTTACGAGAATATTCCAGAGCGTGAAGCGGGCAAGAAATATGAGGGTGATGCAGATGAAATTGCTCGCCAGGTTGCTCAACTATTAGACACCGAAGCCAACGTTCTTTAAACCCATTTATAATTATGAGTAGCATTTTAACATACGTTGCCATTGCGGATGGCAAAATCAAAAGATCATCATTAGAGGTTTTATCTCACGCCAAACAACAAGCGGATGCCCGTGGCATGACTTGCGAAGCAGTAATTGTAGCAGAAAATGCTTCTGATTTTACTGAAGATGTTCAGCAATATGGGGCCTCAAAAATATATACCATTTCAGATCCTTCGTTTAAAAATCACATGAACACCCCGCTTTTAAAAGCACTAGCGATGGTTTCTGAGAAAGTTAAGCCTGCTGTTTTTGCATTTGCTTCAACTGAAGGAAGTAAAGACATCCTTGGCGCTCTGGCTGCAAACCAAGGTGCTGCTGTTATACCTGATGTAGCTTCATTTGAAGTTATTGATGGAGGCATAACTGCTAAAAGACCAGTAATGGCTGCAAAAATTCTTGCAAACACAGATGCTAAAGCAGATACAGTTCTTGTCTCAGTAAGATCCGGTTCATATGATCTTGCAGAAAATCCAGTAACTGCAGAAACTGAAAGTCTGGATTTTTCTATGGATGCTTCTGAAATGAAAGCTACCCTTCGTGAGATTATTACAGCGACAGGAGATACAATAGATTTATCTGAAGCAGAAGCCATCGTTGCCGCAGGGCGTGGAGTCAAAGACGAAGATGGAAAAGCGCTGATCAGCGAACTTGCAAAAACTTTAAATGCAGGTATTGGTGCTTCAAGAGCGTTAACTGAGGCTGGTGTTTATGATCCATCACTCCAAATTGGACAAACTGGTAAAGTTGTTTCTCCTCAGCTCTATATTGCCATCGGTATCTCTGGTGCAATTCAGCACGTTGCTGGTATGGCGAATTCTAAAGTGATAGTAGCTATTAATAAAGATGCAGACGCACCTATTTTTGAAGTTGCTGATTATGGAATTGTTGGTGACCTATATCAGATTCTGCCGCCATTTATAGACGAAATCAAGAAAATTAAAGCTTAATCGATCAGTATGGACGAGAAGTTTGATTGTATAGTTGTTGGGGCCGGCGTTGCCGGTCTTGCCGCTGCCATGACTCTGGCGCGTAATAACATGAAATTTCTTCTAATCGAAAGAGGTGAATTCGCTGGTGCAAAAAATGTATCCGGTGGAATTCTCTGGGGATCAGATCTTAACAAGCTTGTCCCTAACTACTGGGAAGAAGAAAACGCCGGATGGGAGCGTTTCATCAACCACCGACGATTAAGCTTCATGGATGATCAATCCATGTTTACTGTCGATTTCAAATCATCTCATTACAACGAACAGCCCTACACAGGTGTAGCTGTTCTTAGATCTAAATTTGATAACTGGCTTGCTGGAAAAGTTGAGGAAGCAATCGCCGAAAGTGATTATCCTGAAGATTCATTTATTGCTACTAATATCCTGGTAGATGAAGTCTTGATGGAAGACGGCAAGGCAGTTGGTATAAAAACTGGTGAAGAAGAATTTTATGCAGAATCGGTAATTATTGCTGAGGGTGTAAATAACCTTCTTACTAGACAAATTGGACTTCAGGATAAATATGTACCTGCTGATCATATGCTCACAGGTGTTAAAGAGATTATTCGCTTCGATCAGAAAGTACTCGAAGATCGTTTTCAGCTGAATGGCATGAGCGGCATGACCAATGAATTTTTGGGTTATGCAACAAGAGGTGTTGAAGGTGGTGGTTTTCTCTATACCAATAAAGACACGGTTTCTGTTGGTCTTGTACTAGGCTTGAAAGACCTTCGTGAAAAAGGTATTAAACCTTATGATATCCTGAATGATTTCAAACAGCACCCAGCTGTAGCTGATATGATCAGAGGTGGTGAAGTGGTTGAATATTCTGCTCACATTGTTTCTTCTGGAGATATGAAGGTGATGCCAAAAGAAATTTATTCAGATGGCGTTATGATTGTTGGTGAGGCTGCGAACTTGTTACTCAATGCAGGTAAAGCCATTCAAGGCATGGATTATGCAATGCGATCAGGAATTATTGCTGCCGAGACTGTTGCTCATGCTAAGGAGAAAAATGATTTCTCTAAAGCTACACTGAAGAAATACAGAGACGACATGGAAGCTAGCTATATCATGAAGGATCTTCGAACTTTCCAAGACGCTGTTCATGTGCTTCACAGCCCTCAAATGTTCAAGAATGTTCCAAATATGATATGCGACTTTGGAAGACAATTTTTTACTATTAAAAACGAGCCTACCCCGAAATCAAGAGATATGCTCAAAGGAGCAATTAAAAGACATTCATCATTATGGGACCTGGCGAAACTCGGATTTAAAGCAGGAAAGTCTCTTTAGGGAAAGGTGAAATGGGAAAAGTGAACCAGAGACAAGATAAATGAATAAAAGATCAGGAGAGAGAATTGATAAAACTAAATCACAAGGAACTAGAAGTTTATAAAAACAGCATCAAATTGGTTAGTGAAATTTACATACTAACAAAGAATTTACCGAAGGCAGAACAGCTTGGATTAACAAGTCAGCTCAGAAGATCTGCTGTATCTGTTCCATCAAATATATCAGAAGGATCAGCTAGATCATCTTCCAAAGAAAGAAGAAGATTTTTAGAAATAGCACGTTCATCTCTTGTAGAAATGGACACTCAAATTGAAATTGCATTAACACTTAATTATCTGAATGGAAGTGAAATTGAAACACTTAGTGATTTATCAAACAAAGTATTCGCGATGCTATCTCGCATGATAAAAAACTAAACTTTTCACGTTTCACATTTCCCTTTTCACTAAATAAGATCCAATGAAATTAACAGAACGCTTAGGATTAGTTAGCTACAGGAATCAGTCAAAGAATGAGATCAAAGCTCATATCGTAGTAGATACGGATATATGTAATTCTACTTGTCCACATAAATGTACTACCTGGGTTTGTCCTGCAAACTGCTATACAAAAGATGAAGAAGGAAAAGTTCACTTTCAGGTTGAGGATTGTATCGAGTGTGGAACCTGCATGTATGCATGCGATCAGGGAGCAGTTGACTGGAATTATCCTGACCCTGAAATAGGTAGAGGTGTAAACTGGAATTTTGGCTAGCCGCCCAAATTTTCACAATTTTTTTACACAATAAAACGAATATTTTCGAGTCTATTCAGTTATCTTGTGGAAGCGGTTCCAACGAATAAAATACGTCACTTATGAGCTATGATGTAATCGAGAATACAGGTTTGTCTTTTGATCTCAATGAGGATCAACAACTTATCAAAGACAGCATTAAAGATTTTGTTGAACGTCACGTTGCTCCAACTGTTATGGAGCGTGATGCAAAGAAAGAGTTTCCTCACGAACTGGTTCAGCAATTAGCTGAAATCGGTATGCTGGGAACATATCATGAAGAACAATATGGTGGTGGAGGAACTGATACTATCAGTTTCTGCCTCGTTTTGGAAGAAATTGCACGATGGGATGCTTCTCTAGCTCTCACTGTTGCATCCCATACATCACTTGGCTCAGGTCATATCGATGTTGCAGGTTCTCATGAACAAAAAATGAAATACCTCCCAGACCTGACTGCAGGTAAAAAATTGGGGGCTTGGTGTCTTACTGAACCGGGTTCTGGATCAGACGCTTCTGGTATGAAGACCACTGCTGTTAAACAAGGTGATAAATGGATTCTAAACGGTTCAAAGATTTTCATCACTCAGGGTTCTGTTGGAGATGTTTACGTAGTACTGGCTAAAACAGATCCAAACTCAGGCACAAAAGGTATAAGCGCATTTATAGTAGAACGCAAGTGGGAAGGTGTGAAGCCGGGACCTCCTATGCATAAACTGGGTATGAACTCATCTGATACTACTGAAGTGGTATTCGAGAATGTTGAAGTTCCTGCTGAGAATCTCTTGGGTGAACTTGGTCAAGGTTTTGTAGACACCATGAAAGTTCTGGATGGAGGCCGAATTGGAATAGGTGCCCTTTCTGTCGGTGTAGCTCGCGGTTGTCTTGAGGAATCGATGAAATATGCTATGGAGCGTAAACAATTCGGAATGGAAATTGGAAAATTCCAGGCTATAGAGACTAAATTAGCCAATATGGCTACCGAAATCGATGCTGCCAGAATGCTAGTTCACAGAGCTGCTACTCTCAAAGATCAGGGACGCCCATTTACAATGGAAGCATCTATGGCAAAGTTGTTTGCATCTGAACTTGCAATGAGATCAGCTGTTGAAGCTATACAAATTCATGGTGGATATGGCTATACAAAGGAATATCATGTAGAGCGTTTTCTTCGTGATGCTAAACTTCTTGAAATTGGCGAGGGTACTTCTGAAGTACAGCGATTAATTATCGCTCGTGAACTCAGAAAGCTTCACCGCTAACACATTTTGTTATCCGTTAAAAAAGAGTCATTCAGAACTGTGTTTTGGATGACTTTTTTTATTTTAAGACACTATCATTTTAATAAGGACTATTCATGGCTAAAAACCTATTCAATATTGACGACGCATTTCTCTTCGAATCAGAATTGAACGAAGAAGATAGACTCATAATGGAAACCGCTCGCGACTACTGTCAGAGCCGTCTTGAACCTCGCGCACTCAAAGGAAATACTGATGAATTCTTTGACATGGACATCGCCAAAGAAATGGGTGAATTAGGTTTATTAGGCGTTACTATTCCTGAACAATATGGTGGTTCTGATGCCAGTTATACCGCATACGGACTGATCGCTCGTGAAGTAGAAAGAGTAGATTCAGGTTATCGATCGTTTATGAGTGTCCAATCTTCACTTGTAATGTATCCTATATCAGTATTCGGAACTGAAGAGCAAAAACAAAGATTCCTTCCAAAGTTAGCAACCGGTGAAATGATTGGTTGTTTCGGCCTAACTGAACCTAACCACGGTTCTGATCCTGGGTCTATGGTTACCACAGCACTTAAAGTTGATGGAGGCTGGAAATTAAATGGCGCCAAAATGTGGATCACCAACTCCCCTATTGCTGATGTTGCTGTTGTTTGGGCTAAAGCCAAAGATCATAAAGATGAAGAAGGTGAAATCAGAGGGTTTTTGGTCGAAAAAGGTATGGACGGTTTCACCGCACCGGCTACAAAGTTCAAAATGTCACTACGCGCTTCTTCAACAGGTGAGTTAGTTTTTGACGATGTATTTATTCCTGAAGAAAATGCCTTTCCCGATATTCGTGGGTTGAAAGGGCCTTTCATGTGCTTGAATTCAGCACGTTATGGAATCGCATGGGGTACCATTGGTGCTGCAGAATTCTGTTATCATGCAGCAAGAAACTACGTAATGGAGAGAAAACAGTTTGGTAAACCACTGGCAGCTAACCAACTGATTCAGACCAAACTGGCTAATATGATTACAGATATTACGTCCATGCAATTACTTGCTCTGCGACTGGGACAACTTAAAGATGAAGGCAGAGATCACCCTTCCATGACTTCACTTGCAAAAAGAAACAATTGTGGTAAAGCGCTTGAGATATCTCGCATTTCCAGAGATATGCATGGAGGTAATGGCATTGCCGGTGATTACAGAGTAATTCATCATGTTATGAATCTTGAATCTGTGAATACTTACGAAGGTACCTATGATATTCACGGGTTGATCTTGGGAAGAGAAATTACAGGAATTCAGGCGTTTACACCTAAAGGTTAATTATTTAACCAGCGTGATTACACCATGAAATCCATTCAGGATCTGGTTACTTATACCACCACTTGATGAATTTGTATTGATATCATATTTGAAATCATCAGCACCCATGAACAGCTGATCAATGTTACCTTCGCGTGCCGCCATTAGAATTTCTTTAGCCGGTTCACCAATGCGTAATTCCATATCAGGACTTACCCTGCCAAGAACTATATCATCAAAAACCTGATGAGCTTCCTCAAGAATGGCTGCGGCTTCTAATTCAGCTTTCCTGTCTTCTGATACCACCAGAATGGTCACTTTGGGTAGTACATTCATCATCGTACACAAATATGCTGCATGCTTCAATGATGCCATTGCATATTTGGTTCCATAGGCTGCTATAAGCCAATTTTTTGTTGGTCCCATTGTAAATGTACCTCTCATTGATTATTCCGAGGAAAGAAATCCCTACAATATAAAGTTACAAATAAGTAAATGTTTTCTAATGCAGAATCGATTGATATAGATGACATTTAAAAGCAATTTACACTTGGTTCTGTTACTTTAAGTCCGAATAAAATTCTGCCATAAATGAAATATCTAATAGGACTGATCCTCCTAATCATTTGTTTTTCTGAAACAGTTTCAGCTCAAATCATTCAAAGGGAAGACCTCGACTTTCAAAGTGGACGATGGAACCTGAATGCTCGTTTAATCTATCCTGAATCTACTGAGCCTATACCCTTTCTTGTATATGTTGGAGGCGATGAAGGTTATGAATCCTATAACAAAGACTACTTTTCTTTTCTTCAGCAGAATTTCGAAGATGTGCTACTGGCTGAAGGATATGGTTTATTTTATATCAATACGCAAGGTATAGATGGTTCTGAAGGTCGCTGGCAACGAGCTGACTACTTACTTCGAGCTGAAGATATCGAAACCGGATTACGCATACTTAGGCAACGAGATATAGTTGATACCAGCAGAATAGCATTATTTGGGCATGGTGAAGGTGCTTACTTAGCTCAAATTGTTGGTAGTAAGAAACAGAATAATATCGCAGCAATATTGAATCTTGCTGCCCCAACCTTTGATTACAGAACAAAAGTTTTAAACGCATACCATGGCGAATATGTCTGCACAGGTAAGGATAGCACAGCGGCATATTCAAAGGCTGAACGTCAAACTAAATCCAGTCTGGGTTGGGTAAATACTTTTCCGGTTATAAAAAAATGGCGCCATGGAAAGGTGAACAAAGACTTTAACCCTGCCGAGTACATTGGCAATCTAACTATCCCGTCATTATTTGTATTTGCTGAAAATGATGAGGAAATCTATTCAGATTGGGCTATGGAAGCCCTTGAAGAATTATTCTCAGGTGATATTCCAGATTATTTCTATTTCGAAGAAATATCGGGTGCAAATCACAGCTTCAGAGATGGTGATAAGTGCTTTATCGGGGATATCACAACTCTGCCATTTTCGAATCAGTTCAAAGCAGTTGTCAGAGACTGGGTAAAAACCCATCTTTAATGATGGATTTATTCAATCAATATCTTGAAAATCTGAGATCATTCATCTCATCATTCGAAGATCTTAGTGAAAAGAATTTCAATACAAAGCCTGGGGCAGATAGCTGGTCAGTTGCTGAAGTAGTTGAGCATATTTATAGAACAGAATTAGCTTCAACCCAGATTTTAAAATCTGAAACAAGAGCTTCTGATCATGATACTGAAGCTAAGATCAAGGAAATTAGTCAGAAGTTTATTGACCGATCTAAGAAGTTAACCGCTTTTGGTCCGATTGTTCCAAAAGGAAATATGAATAGCTCTGATGAGCTGATACAAAAAATATCAAATAATCGAGAGAATCAGATTGCCTCCCTCCAATCTCTTGACATGGACGGACTTTGTCTTATGTTCGAACATCCACTTTTTGGATATATGACTAGAAAAGAATGGATCGTATTTAATTCAACTCATGCAAGTAGGCATAAAGCTCAAATTGAAGAAATCAGGGAAATCTTGTCAGTTTAAGACTGATACCTTTTTATCCATATCTATTTAGCCTGTTTGAAGCTTAATTTGTAATTTCTGTCATGTTCCCAGATTTCAACCAATATAGCACCACACTTTTAATCCTTGCTGTGCAAGGGCTTATATTTGCTTTACTTCTTTTTAGGAGATATTTCAGTACTAAGAATCTATCCGATTTCTTTCTCTCCCTACTCCTTATTTTCACTTGTTACAGCACTACATCATACATCATAGGTTTTATGGGATGGTATGATGCATTTCGAACCACTAAGATAAATTACTTTCTGTTTCAAACCCCTCTGATACTGGGACCTTTAGTTTACTTTTATGTCAAAAGTCTCACCCAGCCCTATTTCAAATTCAGGAAAATTGATTTTCTTCACTTTCTGCCTTTTTTGATTAGCCTAACTATCGATTTGGGAATGTTTGTTTATGATTCAAATCAGAATGGCTTTGAATTTGTTCAAAATGGAGTGCTTTACGGAGGTTCTTTAGGCTATAATGTTAGTTACTTTTGGGGTGTTTTTGCACTACTAGCCCAAACAGTATACTACATATTAAGTACTCGTTTGTTCCTCAACTTCAGAAAAACCGTACTTCAATTCTTTTCGAACACCTATAAGGTTGAACTTAACTGGGTTAGAAATTTTTTACTGATTTATGTCTCTCTATTCTTGTTGAATCAACTTTTGTTCACCATAGTAGATGAATTTTTCTATAAGCTTAATTGGACTCAGGCATGGTGGTGGTACCTTGCAGCAACATTGGCTGTCTTTTATGTAGGAATCATGGGCTTTTTCTCTGATGTTTCAAATCTTAATGAGCTGGAGCCAGTCGAAGTTGAGGTGGAAGAAAAAGCAGATAACTCCCAATTAGCTGAATTGAAAGAAAAGCTGGAAATAGTAATGAAGTCTGAAAATCCACATATGGATCCAGATTTAACACTTAATGATCTAGCTGATAAAGTTGATACCACCTCAACTCAATTATCAATAGCAATCAATTCCGGATTTGGAAAAAACTTCAACGACTATATAAATGCTTATAGAGTTGAAGAAGTGAAAAAAGCACTTCTTGATGAATCAAATTCTCATCTATCCATTCTCGGTATAGCTTATGACTGTGGCTTCAACTCAAAAGCAACATTCAACCGAGTATTCAAAAAACTCACGGATCTTTCACCATCTCAGTATCTGGCTCTACAGAAGAAACAAGTCTCATAATAGGAATATGAGACGTCTCAAATCTATCTGAGCCGATACTTATAGTATTTCAGGACAAATTTGGTGCAGTTACTTAACCAAACCCCAAAAACAATGAAATACTCAGAATTCATAAAAATACTTATCAGCTTCTTGTTAAGCTTACTGATGTTTACCAACTCAAAAGGTCAGGTAAATGGAAACGGTTCATACCAAAGCAAAACTTTCGACTTATCTGAATTTGATCAAATTGAAATAACCTTTCCCGCAAAAGTAGAGATCAATACTAATCGAAATCAGAATATTGAAATCAATACAGATGAAAATATCTTTAATTATTTAAAAGTAGCTGTAGAAGATAAAAGATTGATTATTGATCAAATCGAGTGGATAGAACCATCAAAAAAAGCCGCAATCACAATCAGTCTTCCTTATTTAGATTATCTAAAAACTGGTGGCTATGGAGTCTATAGCATTAATGTAGAGGACGGTAAAAACATAACAGTTGATAATCCTGTTGCCACTCTAACCATGATGGGTACAACAGAAACCCTAACATATAGCAGTAACACTGGAAAACTTTTTGCTGAAGATCTCATTACAAATGATGTAGAAGTTAATATAATGAGTTTCGGCATAGCCAGACTTCAAGCTAAAAACTCTATCAAAGGCATTCTCATGGGTAGAGGAACCATAAGCTATCTCTACAAACCGGAAACATTGACCATTAGGAATGAACAGGGTGGTAATGTTTTTTCAATCGAAGATGAGAAACAGTTCGAAACACGTAAAAGAGATGTTAAATACGTTAATATTAAACTTCACAATAATAAGTTAAAACGTATACATACTCGAATTGAAGGACCTATTGAATCTCCTTTTGGTTATGGAGCACCATTCAATCCACTTCAAAAAAGGAAAGAACGTTTCCCAATAGGTACTAAAATCTATCGTAAAGGCTTGCTGGGCACTGAAACACTGCTATATGAAGTCAGTGAATCAGATGATGGAAAAACAGTTAAATTATTCTAGTTATAAAAGAGTGAAATTCATTTTTCACTCTTTCTTTTTTTGCCTTAATTCAATTAGACACTAACCCATCGCTCAGCCTATGACCTTTGATGAAATCATGAAATACCTCGCAGATCATGGAAGTGAACAAACAAAGAAGATATTTCTGCGACACGGAGCTAAAGAACCTTTCTTTGGTGTAAAAGTTGGTGACTTAAAACCTATTCAGAAAAAGATCAAAAAGGACTACGAGCTGTCAAAAAAATTATTTGATACCGGTAATTCTGATGCTATGTATCTGGCTGGGCTTATTGCTGATGAAACTCAGATGACTAAAGTTGATCTTGAGCATTGGGCAAACAATGCATACTGGTATATGATATCAGAGTATACGGTGGCATGGATTGCAGCTGAATCCGGGCATGGTTGGGAACTGGGCTTAAAATGGATTGAATCAGAAGAGGAGAATATTGCATCAGCAGGCTGGGCAACTTTAAACAGCGTATTATCAATTACACAAAATGAAGAACTGGATATACAGAAAATTAAAGAATTGATGCATCGGGCTGCTAATGATGTTCACAAGGATGAAAACAGAGTTTCTTACACAATGAATGGGTTCATTATAGGCGCTGGTGGCTTTATTGAGCAGCTTACTGAATTGGCAATGGAACTTGGATCTAAAATTGGAAAAGTAAAAGTTGATGTTGGAGAAACATCATGCAAAGTGCCTGAAATACACCCATATCTGCAGAACATGATTGACAGATGTAGAATTGGGAAAAGAAAAAAAATGGCTAGATGCTAATGAATACAATGCGAGTCGCTCTCATTCAGTCCTCACCTGTTCTATTTGACCTTGAAGGCACACTAAATAAAATTGAAGAACTTGTAGATGAAGCTTCAAAAGAAAATCCAGATTTAGTCTTATTTCCTGAAGCTTTTATTCCAGCTTATCCCCGTGGTTTGAGTTTTGGGACTGTTGTTGGCTCAAGATCAGAATCAGGCAGAGAGACTTGGCTTCGTTACTGGGAAAACTCAATCAAAGTTCCTTCAGAATCTACTAACAGAATTGGCGCTGTAGCCAGGAAACACTCTTGCTATCTCGTAATTGGTGTTACTGAAGTTGGTGAATCAGGAACTCTTTATTGTACACTTCTATACTTCAATCCTGAAGGCAAAATGATTGGAAAGCATAGAAAGATTAAACCAACTGCTGCAGAGCGAGTTATCTGGGGTGAAGGCGATGGCACCGACTTGAATGTTCATAAAACAGAGTTTGCAAATATTGGTGGTCTCATTTGCTGGGAAAATTACATGCCTTTGGCACGAACCTTTCTCTATGAACAGGGAATTGAAATCTATCTGGCACCTACTGCAGACATGAGAGATTCATGGCAGTCTACTATGAAGCATATTGCAACTGAAGGTCGTTGCTTTGTTCTTGGATGCAATCAATTTGTTCGAAAGGAAGATTACCCAGATTTACCAGGAGAAGACTATTCAAATTTTCCAGATATAATGTCGCGGGGTGGTTCAGTTATTATTGATCCTCTTGGAAATGTAATTGCTGGTCCGGTATTTGATGAAGAATGCGTACTCCATGCTGAACTGGATTTGAATTTAATTCCAAAAGCCAGAATGGATTTTGATCCAGTCGGACATTACGCCCGACCAGACATATTCAAACTATTAAAAAGGTGATTTTC
>CBFHVG010000042.1:0-2822 GCA_965659005.1 uncultured Balneolaceae bacterium | reverse complement strand
AAGGTAACTCTTGTGGACACGCGCATAAGTGATATTTCCGTCATCATCGCGCAAGAATTCAAGTGTTTCTCCTTCTTCGCCATTATCACGAATGCGAACAAATAGATCCTTTTCCTTCATCTTAAACATGCTGAGTGCATCGCCTGGTGAATTGGTAGGCAATCCCATAGCAGCAAGTTTTCCTTCCCAGACGCCATAATATGTTTCACCCCATCCATCGAAAGCATAAATGCCTGCATATTCAGAAAGCTCTGCTTCTAAACTATCCACTTTACCCGACTTCACTTTTGAAAAAAGGCTGTAAATTCCATTAGCATACTTAGTTGGATTCACTCCCTGTGCATTAACCATAGCTGTAAATGCTTCCTTCTTATTTGGATCGATGCGTAGTGTTGAACGGAAGCCAGGACAGCTACCGCCATGTCCTACCCATTTCTTGCCATCAGGTCCTTTGAAAACAGAAAAGCCTAATCCCCAGCTGGTTCCAAAATCAGGATCCATCCAGTGGATGTTATGCATGTTCTTTAAAGTTGAAGGCTTAAGTATTTCTTCCTCTTCATTTTCATAAAGTCGGAATTGCCATGAAGCAAAAGTGGCTAAGTCTTCAACTGTTGATGAAAAACCGGCAGCCGGATCTACACCATTTCCATCAAAAAATTCAGCCTGCTTTCTTTCGCCTGCCCTGTTCAATGAAGTGTATCCAATGGCTAACTGATCACCGTATAAATCTTCGGGCATATAGCTACGGGTATCTTCCATATTCAGTGGACCAAGAATGTTCTGATCTACATACATTTCATAGCTGCTACCCGAGACTTCTTCAATCACAAAACCCAGTAAAGCCATTGCCAGATTGGAATACTGGAAATAGGTTGATGCCGGGTATAATGTTTCCTGATCTTCCAGTTTCTCTAGAATCTGTTCTTTGGTTGGGAATTCGTAATCGGCATTCCAGTGTGAAAAGAAGTTTTCTCGTGGCAATCCGGATGAGTGTGTTAGCAAGCTTCGGATAGTAATTGGACCGCTTCCCTCATAGGCCTGTTTAATAGTAAACCATGGAACCAGATCAGCGATTTCGTCATCCAGCCTGATCTTGCCTTCCTCATACAAATTCATAATGGCTACAGAAGTAAACAATTTCGAAATGGAGCACACGCTATAAATGGTGTTGGTCTGAGCCTCCTCATTTTCAGCTATGTTAGAATGACCAAAAGCTCCTTTGTATAAAATCTCCTGATCCTCCACCATTGCGACTGATATCCCCGGAAGCTTTTCATAATCTTTTTGTGCTTCCAGCCACACTTCAGCGAATGTTACCGCTTCACTATAATCTTTCTTTTTTTCTTCTTCTTTATCCTGAGCTTGAATGAATGTTGAGCTAGTCAATAACAGCACTACTATTCCGATGAATCTTTTCATGACCCTAATTCCTTTTTTAAATTTTAGAATGGCTCAATTGAATAAAAAAGTAAACCTAATGCAAGTTTTGACAGCATTAATAAGCTGATGAACCACCACCGGTGCCCTGAAAAATAAGGAGCATAGCCGCTATCCAGGCAGCACCGCCAAGTAGTACCAGTAGTTTCTTTCTTTTCGAAGGTCCTTCATCCTCAACTTCATCTTCAGAGGATGCTGTATTTTGTTTCTTAATTACCGGACTTACATTTTGAGTCGACTTCTCAATCGATACTCGATCCAGTTTTAATTCCAGCTTTGAGAATGGATCCTGCTGCTGAACAAATTGTTTTATGCTCTGCTGATTCTCTTCTTGAGAAAGTACAGGAATAGAAAATAATATAATGAACAGGATGCTAAGAGTAATTTTTTTCATATTCTTGAAAGTCAGTAACCCTATGAATCATTCCAAGATTATGAAATACACCCTGCTTATTTTTTGCTTAATCCTACTTTCATGTACGGTATCCAATGAACCGCTATCAATCGATCCCCCATCAGAAAGTCAGAGCTCATTAGCCCGATTGGTTACATCATCTGATGGAATTGTTCATATGACCTGGGTAGAACAAAAATCTGACACAGCTCACCTTTATTATTCTACTTTTGATGGAGATAATTGGACATCAAAGAAAGAGCTTTCGAAATCTACAAAGTGGTTTGTAAACTGGGCAGATTTTCCAGCTATCGTTGTTCAAAATGATTTAATGGCTGTCAATGTTTTGGCTAAGGTTCCTGGAAATACCTATTCCTATAATGTAGAGATGAGCACATTTGAGGCTGGTGAACAGACATCCACTTTTTTAGCTCACGATGATGGCACAGCTACTGAACATGGCTTTGTAAGTATGCAAGCTTTAAGTGATTCTACCTTCTATGCTGTCTGGCTGGATGGGCGAAACACTGCTGGCAGATCTCATGATGAATATGGTGATATGGCCTCTGCCATGACTCTGAGAGGTGCTGAAATGGATATAATGGGTAACATTCTTGCTAGTGATGAACTGGACGCCACCGTTTGTGATTGCTGCAATACATCTCTTGCTATGACCTCATCAGGACTGGTTGCCGCTTACCGGAATCGGACTGAAAATGAAATCCGAGACATTTATGTAAGTCGTAGGGTTGATGGTGAGTGGACTGAGGGTTATGCCGCAGCTGATGACAATTGGGAGATTGCAGCTTGTCCGGTAAATGGCCCACAGATAACTGCTAGAGGAGATAAAGTTGCTTTGGCCTGGTTTACCGGTGCAGGTAATGAGAATAAAGTTAAACTGGCTTTTTCTGATGACGCTGGCAAAACATTTGGAACACCCATTTTGATCGATGATAACAAAACCCTGGGGCGGGTAGATGTAGAACTTAGC
>CBFHVG010000041.1:0-20670 GCA_965659005.1 uncultured Balneolaceae bacterium | reverse complement strand
ATCGAACTTTCTCTTAGCCTTCTTCAACTCACGAATAATTTTGTCTCTGTTTTCATCATCCCAGGCATAGTCAACTTTCTTACTTGCTGAGATTTTATACAGAGGTGGAGTTGCGATGTATACAAAACCATTCTCTATAAGTGGTTTCATGTATCGGTAGAAGAATGTTAGCAGAAGTGTACGAATGTGAGAACCGTCCACATCGGCATCCGTCATGATGATAATCTTGTGGTAGCGAAGCTTCTCGACTTCGAAATCTTCATCGCCATGACCAACACCAGTACCCAGGGCAGTAATCATAGCTTGAATTTCTTTGTTCTCCAGAATCTTATTGATGTTGGCTTTTTCAACGTTCAGAATCTTACCACGGAGTGGTAAAATAGCCTGAAAGGATCTGTTTCGACCCATTTTTGCAGATCCACCCGCAGAGTCACCCTCCACCAGGTATACTTCACAATGCTCTGGGTCTTTGATAGAACAATCGGCGAGTTTTCCGGGAAGTCCGCCGCCACTCATAACACTTTTTCTTTGAATAAGCTGACGAGCCTTTCGGGCTGCTTCCCTGGCTTCTGCAGCCAGAACTACTTTTTCAATTACTTTTCGAGCCGACTTAGGATTCTGTTCTAAGTACTCGTTCATTTTTTCATAAACAGTAACTTCAACAGCGCTCTGTACTTCAGAGTTACCAAGTTTAGTTTTGGTTTGGCCCTCAAACTGGGGCTCCGCAACCTTAACACTTAGTACTGCAGTTAAACCTTCTCTAAAATCTTCACCTGAGATATTAACTTTTGAATTAGCCTTAATAAGACCATTTTTCTCAGCATAAGTTTTAAGTGCACGCGTGAGGGCTCTTCTGAAGCCGGAAATGTGAGTACCGCCTTCGCGAGTATTAATGTTGTTTACATAGGAATGTACATTCTCTGAAAAGGAGCGATTGTATGACATAGCCAATTCAATCGGCACATTATCGATTTCACCACTAACATAAATTGGTTCGCTTATCAGCGCTTCTCTGGCTTCATCAAGATATTTAACAAAATCTTTTACACCGCCTTCATAGTGATAGGTTTCACTTCCTAACTCTTCGTCCTCTTCACGGTGGTCAATAAGCTCAATGGTTACTTCTGGATTCAGGAAGGCCAGTTCCCGCATTCTTTCAGCAATTATATCAAATTTAAATTCAGTTGTTTGTGTGAATATGGAATCATCTGGTAGGAAAGTGATAAATGTACCACGTTTATCAGTAGATCCTTTTTCCTTCAATTTGGTCTTAGTAATTCCTTTCTCGAAATCCATGTAATAGATCTTGCCTTCACGATGAATTTCTGCTTGGAACAAAGTAGAAAGTGCATTCACACAGGAAACACCCACGCCGTGTAAACCACCGGATACTTTATAAGTGTCTTTATCAAATTTACCACCAGCGTGAAGCTTGGTTAGCACTACCTCAACAGCAGGTAGGTTCATTTTTGGATGCTGATCTACCGGAATTCCACGACCATTATCTTTAACGGTTAAGGAGCCATCGGTGTTAATTTCTACTGAAATACGATCGCAATGTCCGGCAAGAGCCTCGTCAATCGAGTTATCCACAACTTCATTGATGAGGTGATGGAGTCCTCTCTGACCTACATCTCCAATATACATTGCCGGGCGTTTTCTTACGGCCTCAAGACCTTCTAAAACCTGTATATTGGACGCTTTGTAGTCAGAGTTTTTATTGTCTGCCATGAAAGATGGGGTGATGATGATTAATTATTGTGTAATAGCCAACGGAAAATAGGGTATATAGGTGCAAAATCAAAAGAAGTTATGACCGATACCGCATAATTCTTAGATGTCTCTTTAAAATTAAATTCTGGCGTTTTTTGAGGGGCGGATTTTCAAGAAATCTGGCTAGTTATCAACATTTCTGAATAAACTTTAAAAGTTTAATTGATCAATAAGTGATATTGCCGTATTTTTCTGTTCTATTTTGAAATCGAAAAAGCCCTAATATCCATGGCACGAAGAGACGATATCACTGGTAAGATTGCGATGAACGGCTATCGTTCTTCTAAGGCAAATAATAAAACGAAGCACAGATTCCATCTGAATCTGCAAAAAAGACGTTTTTACCTGCCAGAAGAAGATAGATGGATTACGCTTAAAGTTTCTGCGAAAACTTTAAGAACCATCAATAAGAATGGTATAGAAGCCGTACTTAAAGACGCTCGCAAAAAAGGAACACTTTTAAAAGAGGTATAGATAAATGGCAAAAGGTAACCGCGTTCAAGTTATCCTGGAATGTACAGAGAAGCCTGGTTCTTCACGATATGTAACGACTAAAAACCGTCGTACTACTACTGAGAGACTTGAACTCAAGAAGTACAATCCTGTTCTACGTAAACACACAGTTCATAAAGAAATTAAATAGTTAGGTTGAATCATGGCTAAGAAGCAAACATTTGGTAGTGAGGCCCTGGCCGCTAAGGCATCTGCAAGAAAGATGGCTAAAGTTGTGATCGCAAATAGAAAAGAGGACGGTAAGTACTCTTACAGCGAAGCAATGATTGACCAGGAAAACGTAAAAGAATTTATCAGCAAGAACAAAGAATCTTGATTGATTTTCTAAGCGAGTTTAAGGTTACATCATTATTTTGATGTGACCTTTTTTTTTGCTCATAAAACAGGTAAAACATGAATATACAAGAACAAATCACAACTGGTATTAAAGAAGCGATGAAATCAAAGGACTCAGATCGCCTTCGAGTTCTGCGTTCATTAAAAGCGAAACTGCTCGAAAAAGAGGTTAGCATACGTCAGGGCGGCGAAGCTGAACTTAATGAAGAACAAATGATCGAAGTTCTTATGAAAGCAGCTAAACAACGTAAAGAGTCAATCGACCAGTTTACAGCAGGAGGCAGAGATGACCTTGTTGCAAATGAAGAGAAAGAGTTGATTATTATTGAAGCCTTTTTACCCGAAATGATGGGTGAAGATGAGGTGCGCGATAAGGTGAAAGCAAAAATTAGCCAAATGGGTGCATCTTCTATGGCTGAAATGGGTAAAGTAATGGGCGCACTTATGGGAGAACTTAAAGGAAAGGCAGACGGATCTCTCATATCCCGAATCGTTAAAGAAGAACTATCCTAACCAATGAGTATTCTAGACCTCGTAATATTAATTCCACTCAGTTACTTTGGGTTTCGTGGTTTTATGAACGGGCTTGTTAAGGAAGTACTCAATATTGTAGGTATGATCCTTGCCGTATTTCTAACCTTTAGATATATGGATGCTCTCGTTGTTTTGATTGAACCCCTGTTTGAGGATAAATCACCATCTATTCCTTTTATATCAGGTATCATCCTTTTTATTGGGACGCTACTCATTGTGGCATTGATCGGATACTTCATCAAAAAAACACTGGAAGCCGCAAAACTCGGAACAGCCAATAGAATTGCCGGCTTATGCTTCGGAGTCCTGAAAAGCGGACTACTTGTAAGTTCCATACTCATTCTTTTAGCGGGATTTAATTTTCCGGCCGAAAAGGCCAGACAAGAGTCCTACTTATACCCCTATGTTATTTATGTAGGTCCCCTGGCTTATGATGCTTTAGCATTTATAGCGCCAGGCACAGATTCCTATCAAGAAACTATTGATGGAATTCTTTCAGAATACAATCCATTAGATAACTTTCCTTTATTCGATAACTAAGAATACATATGTCTTTTAAAGCAGTTGAAGAGCAACTTGAGATAATTAAAAGAGGTGCTTTCGAAATCATTCCTGAAGAAGAGCTCGTTGAAAAGCTGAAGAGATCTGTCAAAAAAAATGAGCCCCTTCTTATTAAACTGGGTGTAGACCCAACCCGTCCCGATCTTCATTTAGGTCATTCCGTTGTATTAAGAAAACTAAGACAGTTTCAGGACTTAGGTCATGAAATTGTATTGATCATTGGTGGCTTTACTGCAATGATTGGTGATCCAACCGGACAAAACAAAACACGTCCGCCACTATCAATGGAAGAAGTAACTGAGTATGCCCAAACATATATTGATCAGGCAAAAAAGATATTACTTGAAGACCGACTAACAATAGTGAATAACTATGACTGGCTGGGTAGTATGTCATTTATGGATGTAATTAAACTGGCATCTAAAACTACAGTAGCCAGAATGATTGAGCGCGATGATTTCACGAAGCGATATGAAAACAACGAGCCAATTTCATTGCATGAGTTTCTTTATCCTCTTGCACAGGGACAAGATTCTGTTCATTTGAAAAATGATGTCGAGCTGGGTGGTACAGATCAAAAGTTCAACCTGCTGGTTGGAAGGCAATTGCAAAAAGAGGATGATCAGGAACCACAAATATGCCTGACAATGCCTCTGTTGGTTGGTACGGATGGCACCAAAAAAATGTCGAAGTCATACGACAACTATATAGGTATTGACGAAGCGGCAAATGACATGTATGGAAAGTCTCTATCTATTCCAGACGATTTGATTTATACCTACTTCGAATTACTTACAGATATATCTAATGATGAATTGGATGTTATTAAGTTGAATATCGAGAAGGACCCGAGAAATGCAAAGCATGCTTTAGCTCATCAAATTGTAAAGCAGTATCACGGAGTTTCAGCGGCTGATGAAGCCAGAAACCACTTTGAAAAAACAGTGGTCAATAAGCAGGTACCTGATGATGCGCCAGAATTTACTTTCCCAAAAGGAGAGCACAGATTACTCGACCTGATCAATGAAACTCAATTGGCACCGAGTAATTCAGAAGCAAAAAGGATGATTAAGCAAGGTGGAGTTTCCGTTGACGATGAAAAGATCACCGACATGAATTATGCTGTTTCCATTGGTGGTGATGATGTGATTTTGAAGGTAGGAAAGAGAAAATATGGAATTCTGAAGGGCGAATAATTTGCTGAAGATTTCATCTTACAACATCAATGGTATAAGAGCCGCACATCGAAAAGGTATTCTTGAATGGTTCGATGAATCTAACCCAGACATTATCTGTCTGCAGGAAACCCGCGCTGAAGAACATCAAATTCCACAAGAGATATTGGATTTAGGTTATAAGAAAAGCTACTTCAACGCCGAGAAAAAAGGATATTCGGGTGTTTCAATATTTACCAAGCATAAGCCTGTACATATTGAATACGGAATGGGGATTGAATGGATTGATAATGAGGGACGTATCATTATGAATGAATTTGATGAGTTCAAAATCTACTCTGTTTATGTTCCCAGCGGAACTACCGGAGACAAAAGGCAGGATCTGAAAATGAAATTCCTTGATGATTTCTACGCTTTTGGCGAAACAGTTATGAATGACGAAAAGCCATCAATAATCTGTGGTGACTTCAATATTTGTCATACTGAAATTGATATTCATAACCCCAAGCAGAACAAGAATACATCTGGTTTTCTCATTGAAGAAAGAGAATGGGTAAGTTCATTCTTAGAGCTTGGTTTTGTAGATGTATTCCGGTCCCTTCATCAAGATGAAACGGATTTATATAGTTGGTGGAGTTATCGGGCCAGATCGAAAGAGAAGAATAAAGGTTGGAGAATTGACTACCACTTTGCTCATCCAAAGGTAGCGCAGAAAGCTATAGAGGCTAAGATCGAAATGGAATGGGATATGAGTGATCACGCTCCTGTTACCATTACATATGATATCTAAAGAACGACCTTTAGAAAATAGAGGTTGTTACAGATAGATAAATTTTATTTAATTCTAGTTAAATAATTTAATGTGTAACCATTATGCCAACTCACTACCAAGGTTCAGACGATCAAAAAAATACACTCAATGCCTTTATTAAGTTAATGAGGGCTTCAGAATCTGTAAGTATTCGTCTAAATAGAAAACTTGCTGAAGCTAATTTAACGGTAAGTCAGTTCGGAATCTTAGAAGCACTCTATCATCTAGGCCCACAGAATCAAAAAAGACTTGGGGAAAAAATCCTGAAGAGCGGTGGAAATATTACGCTCGTAATAGACAATCTGGTTAAGAATAATTTGGTAGTTCGTAATCAAGATCCTTCAGACAGAAGAGCAGTGATTATTGAATTAACCAATGAAGGGAAAAAGTATATAAAGAAAATATTTCCAGAACACCTTGAAAGGATAATGGAAGAATTTTCAGTTCTATCAGAGAAAGAGAAAAAAGACCTTGCAAGAATATGTAAAAAGCTGGGCGTCAGAGAATAAGCTTACAATAAAAGGTATTCACTCTTAGTTCTTGAAGTGTTCATAAAAGAACGTGACTCCATAAATCCCTAAGGGAGTGAGACTGAGTACCTCGCTCCCTGTTTTTTTATAATTCGTTTTTCAGTTTCTCTATCTGATCCCGAATCCTCGCAGCTTCCTCAAACTCCATATTTCTGGCAGCATGCACCATTGATCCTTGAAGATACTCCAGGAATTTCTCTTTAGACTCAAAGGTAACTTCCTTCATAGCCGGACTGGCTTTATACTGAATGCCATTATCAGCAACTTTAATAGTCTCAAGGTAATCCTGTTCAGCAGCTTTTTGCGCTTCATCATCCAGATCGAAACCTTGGGTTGAGATTAACGCCGGATCAACCAGTGGCTTGAGTTCTTTTTGAATCGTTTCAGGCGTTATTCCATGTTCCTTATTATAAGCCGACTGAATTTCTCTCCTGCGATTGGTCTCATCAATCACCTTTTGCATGCTATCAGTTATTTTATCGGCATACATAATGGCCTTACCTCTAACATTTCTAGCAGCTCTACCCACAATCTGGAAAAGAGAAGTCTCAGATCTAAGAAACCCTTCTTTATCAGCATCCATGATGGCAACTAAACTCAACTCAGGAATATCAATACCTTCACGAAGCAGGTTAATTCCAACCAGAACATCGAAATCACCACGCCGATATTTATAGAGTACCTCAATTCGTTCGAGGGCATTTAGCTCACTGTGCATATAAGCTGCCTTGATGCCTAAATTCTTTAAATACTCACTTAATTCTTCACTTAATCGCTTTGTGAGCGTAATACAAAGAACCCGTTCATTCTTAGCAACCCGTAGTCTGATTTCTTCAAGTATATCATCGACCTGATTTGCAAGAGGTCGCACCTCTAATTCAGGTTCCATAAGACCGGTTGGGCGAATAATTTGTTCAGCAAATACTCCCTGTGATTTCTCAAGTTCGTAATTGCTTGGAGTCGCACTTACAAAAATGACCTGATTAATTAGTGATTCCCATTCCTCGAAAGTCAGAGGTCGGTTATCTAAAGCTGATGGCAGTCTAAAACCATGGTCCACTAGCTGAACTTTTCTCGACCGGTCGCCACCATACATGGCGGATATCTGAGGCACAGTTTGATGACTTTCATCGCAAACAATGAGATAGTCTTCAGGAAAATAATCGAGGAGGCAGTATGGACGCTCCCCGGGTTTTCTTCCGCTTAAATAGCGTGAGTAATTTTCGATACCGGAACAATATCCGATCTCCTGTATCATTTCGATATCAAATAATGTGCGCTGTTCAATGCGCTTTGCTTCAAGGAATTTCTCTTCATCCTTTAGCACATCAACTCTCCAGTGAAGTTCATCCCTAATCTTTGAAATGGATTCTTCCAATCTAGATTTCGATGTCACATAATGGGAGGCGGGGTAAATTCTAAATTCATTTACATTCTCAATGATATTGCCTGTATCTACATCGAAAAGCTGTAATTTTTCTATTTCATCACCGAACTGCGTAATTCTAAGTCCTTCTTCAGAGTATGCAGGATAAACATCAACAACATCTCCCCTGACTCTGAATGTGCCCCTTTTGAAATCGAGATCATTCCGATTATAGTGAAGGTCAACCATATCATAGAGCAGCTTGTTACGAGGCACTTCCTGCCCAACTTCCAGACTGATAATCATCTTTCCATATTCGGAAGGAGATCCAATACCATAAATACAACTTACGGAAGAAACGATGATGACATCTCTTCTTCCTGAAAGCAAGGAGCTGGTGGCACGAAGCCTAAGACGTTGAATTTCATCATTAATGCTGGCATCCTTTTCAATGAATTTATCCTGAGATGCTAAATAGGCTTCCGGCTGATAGTAGTCGTAATAGGAGATGAAGAACTCAACTCGGTTATCTGGGAAAAAGTCTGATAGTTCTCGATAAAGCTGAGCAGCCAGAGTCTTGTTATGACTCATAACCAACGTCGGCTTTTGAGTGTTTTCAATTACACTGGCGATGGTACGAGTTTTACCCGAACCGGTAATACCAAGTAAAGTCTGATACTTTTCCTGATCGTTTAATCCCTCGGTTAATTCCTTAATGGCATTGGGTTGATCACCGGCAGGTTGAAATGGAGAATGGAGTTTGAATTCATGCATTGGGCAAATGTCCGCATTTATTGAACAAGTCACCATTACCAAACAAAAAAAAGTGTAATGGAGTTGTGAATGGACTATTTTAGCTCGAATTCATTTTATCAGAGATGTCCGACAAACAAAAAGAACTAAACGAACTTAGAGTTCGCATCGATGAGATCGACGAACAAATTCTGGATTTGCTTTCTGAGCGTAATGACGTGATACAGAAAGTGGTTCAAACCAAAGTAAAAAATCAGTTACCTGTATTTGTTCCGTCGCGGGAAGAGGCAAAGACGGAAAGTTTTAAAGGGCTAGCCGACTCAAAAGGAATAGACCCGGTCTGGGCAGAAGACTTCCTGCGCATGATTATGAGCGCCTCAAGAGCAAGTCAGTCTGAAACCAAATTTCCGAGATCAACGGAAGAACCCAAACACATTCTATTTATTGGGGGTGAGGGAGGCATGGGTAAGCTTTATAAAAGGATGGCCGAAAGTACTGGTCACCACACCTATTCCATTGATAAGGGAAACTGGTATGAGCTGGAAGAGATGTCAGATAAAATCGATCTCTGTATTATTACCGTACCAATTAATGTAACCGAGTCAGTGATTGAGAGGCTGGCCGGAAAGTTACATGAAAACACCATTCTTGCCGACTTCACTTCGAATAAGTTAAAGCCCTTAAATTCCATGCTTAATAATCACCCCGGACCGGTGATTGGGCTTCACCCAATGCACGGACCGGATGTTCATAATTTATCTAAGCAGTTAATAGTTGTTTGTCCTGGGAGAGATTCTGAGCAGGCCGAGTGGTTTGTAAAGCAATGTGAGCTTTGGGGTATGCGTGTTATTCATGCTGATCCGGATAAACATGATCACGTCATGCACCTTGTTCAGGGGCTAAGACATTTTGTTGCCCTGCTGCATGGTTCCTTTATGATGCACTATGATTTGAAACCATCAGACATGCTCGAATTTTCTTCTCCAATATATAGAGCTGAACTTATGATGACCGGGCGGATTTTCGCCCAATCTGCTGAGCTTTATGCTGATATTGTTTTCGCAAATCAGGAGAGAAGAGATTTACTAATGACCTTCTTCGAACACCATCAGAAATTAGCTGATCTGGTAAAAGATGGAGACCGGGAAGGATTCATAAAAGAATTCGAAGCTGTTACGGACTTCTTCGGAAAGTTTGCAACGCAGGCACTTAATGAAAGTGGTTATTTAATCAACCGTCTAGCTGATAGATTCGCCTAATTATTTCTTCACTCTGCTGAAGGCTATCGCATTTAATAAATATCTAGGGAGATTCTTTCGGGGATCTCTCTTTTTCATATTTAAATTTATACCCAGCGCCTTAATAAGGGGTACTTTGTGCGTTTCAACAAATTCAACCCAGGTACCGTCCGGATCATCAATGTAGGTAAATCTACCTGCAGCCTCACCCATATCAAAACTCTTCTCTTTATTTTCCTCTGAGTCCACAGTAAAAGGAGACCCTGCTTCCTTGAGAATTTCGCCGAGTGCATCCATACCCTGTACATCCCAACAGATGTGAATAAAACCAAGATCACCCCAGTAGCGATCTTCAAATATTTTCTTTGGTTCTCTTCCCTCAACTGTAATTAATTCGATTTCGGTTGGGCCAAGTAATTCGGCAAAACCACCCTCTCTTTGGGTACTGCTTCTTAGCAGACAACGCCTGAATGTATTTCCATCCACGCCATTTAAACCAGACAGATCCTCAAATGTGCCTGTTTCATCATACACTACTTCGTCATATCCAAGAATGGATGAATACAACTTTCTGGATTCTTCAATATCACTAACACCGATTACAGCGCCCGCAATACCGCCGGTCAGTATTTTTGGTTTTCGAGAGTAGAAGCCTAAGCCTTTTACCACGTTAAAAACATTACCATAGGGGTCTGCTACAAAAAAGTTAACCTCACCAGCGGGGTTCTCTTTTAGTGGACTAAGGATATTTGCCCCTTTTGATTTTAGAAAATCATAACTCTTAACAACATTTTCTGACTTCACTTTAGCTGCATTGATGCCGTAATCACCAAGCTGAATGTCAAAATCAGGGCCTTGTGGTTCCCTGCTTCTGAATTGCCAGATTTCAAATCCCCCACCACCGCGCATGTTCAGCATAATTTTTGCCGTTCTCTGATGAGCTTCACCACCTGTATAAATAGTCATCTTACTGGCCGTGGCTGAGTCTTCCAACACTTTGATATCCATTCCAAAGTGTTCCAGGTACCATTTAGAAGCTTCCTGAACGTCTTTTACACCAATTCCGATTTGTTGTATGCCGGCAATTACGGGTTCCATGCGAATAAGTCTGTTTTAATTTGAAGCACGAAAATACCACAATTCACACTTCTACATCAAACTAAGATTCAGCAAGACTGGCAAGAAATTCCCGAAATGAATCTGAGTCGTAATTGGCCATGCCTCGCTTTTTTGAGACTATAGCTCCTTCTGGTGAAATAATATATGTGGTAGGCACTACTGAACTATTATAAACAGCGGGTCTTCGACCATTAAAAAAGTAGACGGGAAAGGTATATCCTTTTTTTTCGATGAATGCCCGCGCCGTTGCAGGATCTTCATCAAGGGAGAGCATCACAAAAGTGATATTTTCATTATCAATGGAATCATATAACGCCTGAATATTGGGCATCTCAGCAATGCAAGGAGGGCACCATGTAGCCCACAAGTTCATAAAGATAACCTGCTCTTTAAATTCAACGAGAGAGGTTCTTTCGCCATCCAGGCTCAATAAAGGAACATTATAATCGGCGCGTAAAAACTTGGATTCATCCAGACTTATGTCCGGCTTTATGATTCCGGTCCAGAGTAATCCGCGCTGTAGAGTTGAGGCCACAGGTTTATAAAGTCCGGTAGTATATAGCACACCAATCACGACTATAAAAATTGCCCAGTCGATCAACTCTTTCTTGATCTTTTTTTTTCGATCTGATGTCGATTTTTCACTCATAGAAAGGAAGACAATTCGTTCAGAGACTTTTTAGTAATATCCGGAACCATTATATCGTCTTCGGGATAGCCTACTACCAGTAAAAGAAATGGTTTTTCATGACTTGGTCTTCCTAAGATTTCATTTAGGAATCCCATTGGGCTTGGGGTGTGAGTAAGCGAAACCATACCAGCATTATGAATAGCTGTAATCAGCATTCCGGTTGCAATACCTACGGATTCTTTAACATAGTAGTGCTTCTCCTTATTCCCTTCTTCATCCAGGTGATAACTCTGTGAAAAGATAGCTATCAGGTAAGGAGCTTTTTCAAGAAAGGGTTTGAACTCATTGGTGCCAAAAGGAACCAGATCATCCAGCCAGTCGTCAGGTGCTTTATGGTGATAAAATTCATGTTCTTCTTCCTCGGCCGCAATCCTAATTTGTTGCTTCACTTTTGGGTCACTAACCACAACAAAATGCCAGGGTTGTTTATTAGCGCCATTAGGTGCGGTGCCAGCCGCCATAAGACAATCTTCAATTATCTCTCTGGGGATGGGTTTATCTGAAAAATCACGAACGGTTCTTCTTTTTTGCATAAGCTCTTTGAAATCAGAAGCACGCTGTTTCATTTCTTCTTCGGAAAACTTAAGGACGCCCGGGTGGGGAATAAATTTTGATTCTTTCATGCAATGAAGCTAAAAATTAAATCTTTTGGAATGTTCAAGAATGTATAACAAATCTGACTATTTCAGGAGGTATTGCTGCTGAAAATTCTGATAGGCAATGACATCAGCCATTCTTTCTTTATATCTGGATCTAAGATCGATGAACAATACGGTTTCGAGCAGATCATCAAAAAGTAATGGTTCATTCAGGTAAGCAAGGCGGTCAAGCGCGTTCATATAAATATCAAACCAGTCTGCATTGTATTCTGTTTTCGAAATAGAGGAAATGTAATCAAGCAGAGCGGCATCATCATCAAATTCGAGCGATTTGTTTAGGCTCAGTAATTTATTAGCTAGACTCAGGTCTTTAAATTGATCCATTGAAGGAAGGATCTTTCGGAATCTCCTATCAACATGGACCTGCCAGTTAAGGGAATCCATTCTAAGATCAATTGAATATCTGAATTGACGGGCATTAGTTGCTTTCAGGTCTTGAGAGATGTTGCTTAAAGTTTGATTAGCAGCCTCATAGTTTCCATTAAGCATGTATGCATCTGCTTTTAGTAACTGATGCGTAAGCAGAGTATCAGAAGGTTGTATCGTTTCGATGACATCGTCAATGTGTCCTGTAAGCAGGGACCAACGCAGCCATTCTGTTTTCACAAATTCATTTTCAGAATTAAGCGCATAAAGTGTTGAGAAGGATTCATAAATCTTAGTTGAATCATCCTTTGTCTCAGCGTATATAATTGTATCCAGAAGCTTATTCTCTTCGGTTAAAACATGTGGACAGTCTCTTTCAAATAAAGAACGTTGTCCAAAAATACGCTCTGAAACCTGCTGGTCCAGCGAGTCTACAAAAGTGCCCGAAACGCGCGCCGACCATTCCTCATACATTAGATCAAAACTAATTGGGTAGTGGTCAAAGTTACCAGTTCTGTAGGCCTCTTTAAGATCTTCAACTGGGAGTGTTTTGATCAGATAATCAACAAAGGAACCGGTTGTTGTATATGAAACCCCAGCAGATGACCCATAAAAACCTTTCCAGCTGAAGGCATTCATTAGTTCTTCTTTTGTCGGTAGTGGACTCTCGGCAGAAACTATCTGGTTAAGGGTTGAAACCGAAGAAGCATCTTTATCAATAGCTGTAGCCAGGCCTTCAATCATCCCGATATTCCAGCTCCCGTTGAACAATGAATTACCGAATTGTTTAGCAATTACATGAACAAGTTCATGTTTGAGCACATCATCCAGCTGTTGTTTTGCGATATGCATTTGATCTCTTTCAAGCCAAATGGGAACATAGGATGTGAATTTTGCCCCAACCAATTCTTTCTTTTGCCATGCATCGGCGTATAGATATGAGGTTATTTTTCGGTTTTTTGGCCAGTCCACGTCCAGTAGATTTATGATTTGACTGAAGTAAAACTCATGCTTGGAGGAGTAATATCTGACTTCATCATCTGTAAAATGATCCGGGTCAAAGCTTAGAATAAAATGTTCTGTTTCTACTCTATTGCTAAGTCTTAGTTCTAATGTTTGGTTTGGAGAAATGATATTCCAGTCATCTAGTTGAGTATAACTCATCAAAAGTGACACAAAAGCTAAAATTGTAATGACCTTTGATTGAAGATTCCCTGAAAATGAACTCACATTCCATAGCAGAATCACCCATAAGATGGTAATGAATCTAAATACAATTAAGGAACCGGTCACCTGAATAGCGTCATCGTAAATAGGGCCTGGCCAATATGCCCATATGTGATTGAAAAGGTATACCTGAGGATAGTTTAGTAGCTCAACTATAGGAATAATCGTGGCTATCAAAACAAAGAGTGAATTACCAATCAGTTTAATGCTCTTAATATTGTTTTCGCTCAAGACTTTGAATATGGCCATGCCCAGAAATGAAGATGGAATAACCATCAGCATCCAAAGCGCAAGGCCTTCAAAAGACAAACATACTTTGATTAAGGCGAAAACGAAACTTGGCAGCGAGAAAAGAGCAGCATAGTATAACGTACGGACGCTCTGAAGAACATAACTCTGTTCTTTATTGGCAGAATTAAAACTGTAAAAGGCTGCTAATATGGATAGGGTGAAGGCAAGTTCAAAATGGAAGTCTCTCAGCAATGGGATGAATAGCAAAACACATCCGGCAAGCAGTAAAACCACTTCCTTTTTATATGAACTAAAGCTCATTAGCTTTTAAACATGGTACTAAGAACGAACCAAATGTTCTCTTTTCTTTCCATTAATCTCCGGCTAAAATATGGGAACCAGTCAGTGCCATATGGAACATATACTCTTGTTTCGTATCCATCCTTAGTAAGATTAACCATAGTGTCTTCTCTTAGACCGTATAGCATCTGGAATTCATAACGATCCTGTGCTATATCATTCTTTGAAGCATAATCTTTCACCCAGTTTACTAACTCATCATCATGAGTACCAAATCGAGGAAAAGGTGTTTTCTCAAGAAGTACCTTTGCGTATTGTTTATATGCTTCTCTGATAGCGGGCATATTCTGCAGGGCAACATCACTTGACTCAGCATAAGCACCTTTTACTAATCGAATGTCAGCTCCCATTTCAGCAAGTTCATCTATATCCTGCTTCGAACGATGAAGCATGGCCTGAATAACAGTGCCAACATGCTTTCCATACTTTTCGTGAGCTTCTTTGAAAATATCGATGGTTACTTGTGTATAGTCAGAACCCTCCATATCAATGCGAACAAACTGATCATGACTTTGAGCTACATCCATCAGTTTATTCAGATTCTCCTTGCAGAAATCAAGGTCTATATCCAGGCCCATCATGGTTAGCTTTATGGAAATAGTACTCAGTATATTTGAATCTTTTATACCATTCAGAAGATCTATATAGGCATCAACTGTGCTGATTGCCGTTTCTTTGTCTTTTACGTTTTCACCTAAAAGATCAAGAGTGATGGAAATATCTTTTTCATTCAGATACTTCACCTTTGGAGCTGATTCCTCGAAGGTTTCTCCTGCGACAAATCGCTTCGCCAAAATAAAAGGTAACTTCATATGAATTTTTTCGTCTATATGGAGGCTGAAGATAAATATTTTCGAGTCTCGCTGCTATAGGTTACAGAATCAAAATTTTATCTGACCGGTTCGAAATTTGCTAATTTCGCGCCAGATATCAGACGTATATAAATGGAGAACAATATGTTAGAAAGGTATTCAAATAACTTGAAATTCATAGCAGTCATTGCTTTAAGCATGATGATTGTTGTAGGGTTTGCTGATCATTCTCAGGCACAATCAGCAAAAGATGCCTATCAGATTGAAGAATTCAATATGGGCGGTGGTGAAATTGATCTTGAAGTTGTGACCAGTGGCGGAAGTATTACTGTGGTTGGTAAGAGAGGTAGTACAGTAGAAGTTCAGATGTTTGCCAGAAGAAATGGAGAATATCTGAGCCCTGATGATGTCGATTTAAGTGATTGGAATTTTGAATTCAAAAGAGAAAACGACAGGGTTCGTGCTATTGCCAAAAGAGATAGCGACAGGAGATGGAACAGAAATACCGTAAGTATATCTTTTGTTGTTTATACACCCATTGAGACACTAACGGATTTAAAAACCAGTGGCGGAAGCATTAAAATTGAGAACCTTAAAGGAAGTCAGGAAGCAAATACCAGCGGTGGCAGTATTACATTAAATGATCTGGATGGAAATGTTGATGTGAAAACATCCGGTGGCAGCATCCAAGCTGAGAATATTGGTGGTTATCTTCAAGCAAATACATCTGGTGGAAGAATTTCTGTTAAAAATGCCTCAGGTGATGTAGACCTTAGTACATCCGGTGGAGCGATCTCAATTGAAGGCGTTAGTGGAAATGTTGAAGCGAAAACTAGTGGAGGTTCAATAGAGGCATCATTGAATGAACTAGGTGAGCGAGTTGAACTAGCCACATCAGGTGGTAGCATCCGTATTGAAGTACCAAAAGGGTCTGGACTAGATCTTGAGCTAAGGGGGAACAGCGTAAGAACTGATCTTGAAAACTTTAGCGGTTCTTCAAAAAGAAACAGAGTTGAAGGCACTGTAAATGGTGGTGGCACAAAGGTTTCGGCCAGAACATCTGGAGGTTCTGTAACTCTTCGTTATAACTAAATTCCAGCTCCATTAAGGGTAAATTTTTAAAAGCAGAGCCAAAAAGGTTTCTGCTTTTTTTATTGATAAGAAAACATCAGATAGTGACTTAAAAGCCGTATATTTATGGCTTAACTTTTTTATCTGATGCCCAAAAAAACAAGTAATAAATCCAATAATAACAAGAGCGAAGCATTGGAGCGCCCTATTATCATTAAGGGGGCACGCACTCATAATCTCAAGAATATTGATGTTGAGATTCCTCGCAATAAGATGACGGTGGTTACCGGAGTTTCGGGATCTGGTAAATCGAGTTTAGCATTTGATACCATTTACGCTGAGGGACAACGCAGATATGTGGAATCTCTATCATCTTATGCGCGACAATTCCTTGAAAGAATGGATAAGCCGGATGTCGATTTCATGCAGGGCATATCACCGGCAATGGCAATTCAGCAGAAAACGACTTCAACAAACCCCCGTTCTACTGTTGGAACAACGACTGAAATTTATGATTACCTACGACTGCTATTTGGCAGGATTGGTAAAACGATTTCTCCTATTTCAGGTAAAGTAGTCAAGAAAGATAGTCCTGGTACTGTTTTGAAAGAGATGAAGAATAGTTATGAAGAAGGTGATCGCTTCTACATTCTGTTTTCTATTCCTCAACATAAAAAGAAAAAGCTCAATGATGAGCTTAAGGTTCTGAAAGAAAAGGGTTTACCTCGTTTATTGAATCTGGATACAGAAGAGGTTTTTGATTTAACAGAAGAAGATGTAGATCCAAAGACTTTTAAAGCCAATAAGTACAGGGTTCTTGTTGATCGACTTGTTTACAAGTCAAATGATGAAGTTATGACCAGAATAGCAGGCTCATTAGAGACTGCTTTTCATGAGGGCTTTGGACGCTGTTCAGTAAAGAAAAGAGGCGGAGATGAAATACACTTCTCCGAACATTTTGAAATGGACGGGATGGAGTTTTTAGAGCCTTCTCCTCAAATGTTTTCATTCAATAATCCTTTTGGCGCATGTAATACTTGCGAAGGCTTTGGAAGGGTTGCCGGTATTGATGAAGACCTTGTGATACCTGTTCCTGAAAAGACAATTCGAGATGGTGTCATTGCCCCATTTAACTCTCAGAAGTTTTTATCTCATAAGCGAGATTTAATTAAGATTGCTGCAAAGTATCAGCTTCCAATTGATACTCCATATATGGACCTTTCCAAAGAGGTCAGACGCATTTTGTGGCATGGAAAAGACGAATACATTGGTATTTATAAGTTCTTTGAAGATGTGAAGTCACAAGCTTATAAAGTACATATGCGTGTTCTGTATTCAAGATACAGAGGATATTCAAGGTGTCCGGATTGTGAGGGATATAGAGTTCGGAAAGATGCGCTCTACATCAAAGTGAATGACCTGAATATTGGTGAGATTTCTGAAATGACGATTGGTCACGCCAGAGAATTCTTCGACAAGATTGAACTTTCGGAGTTTGAAGAGAATGTTGCAGGTCAGATACTTTACGAAATCCGAAAACGCCTGAAGTACCTCGATGAAGTAGGTCTAGACTACCTGACCTTAGACAGAATTGCTAATACTTTGAGTGGCGGTGAGTCTCAGCGTATCAGTTTAGCGAATTCGTTGGGTTCTTCTCTCATTGGAAGCCTTTATGTGCTGGATGAACCAACCATAGGATTACACCCCAGAGATAACGACCGCTTAATAAAAATTCTGGAATCACTGCGCGATATAGGGAATACGGTTTTGGTTGTGGAGCACGATCCCGACATGATGAAATCAGCAGATAATATCATAGATATCGGGCCTTTTGCAGGAATACACGGCGGAGAGGTTGTTTTCAGCGGGCCATACAAACAGCTTCTGAAAGCCGATACCCTTACCGGAAAATTTATATCAGGCAGAAAACAAATTCCTATACCCGAGAAGAGAAGGAAGGGAAACAATAAAGAGATCAAACTCAGAGGCGCAGGAGAGCATAACCTCAAAAGTGTAGACATTGACATCCCTCTGGGTAAACTTGTCGTAGTTACCGGGGTCTCCGGATCCGGAAAATCTACATTAGTTCATGATACTCTTTATGGTGCTATTCAAAAGCATATAGGGACCTACAATAAGAAGATAGGTCGATTTAAAGAAATTAGTGGATTAGCCAGCATTCATAATGTAGAAATGGTTGATCAAAGTCCGATCGGAAGATCTACACGCTCAAATCCGGTTACATACACAAAAGCATTTGATGGGATCCGGGATATTTTTTCTTCATCGCGACAGGCAAAGATAATGGGTTATACTGCTGGTCACTTTTCGTTCAATGTTCCCGGAGGGAGATGTGAAACTTGTCAGGGTGAGGGTGTCCAAAAGATCGAAATGCAGTTCATGGCTGACATTGAGCTTACCTGTGAAGTCTGTAATGGAACTCGTTTCAGAAAAGATGTACTGAATGTTAAATATCAGGGCAAGAATATTCATGAAGTACTGGAAATGCCAATCTCCGAAGCTCTTGAATTTTTTGAGGATATACCATCTATCTATAATAAGCTCAAGCCATTAGAAGATGTTGGACTTGGGTATTTACAATTGGGACAGAGTGCAACAACCCTTTCGGGAGGCGAGGCTCAAAGAGTTAAGCTGGCCAGGTTTCTAAGTAAAAAGTCATCAGAGCATACCCTTTACTTCTTTGATGAACCCACAACAGGGCTTCATTTTGAAGATATATCAAAACTGCTCGATTCATTTAATGAATTAGTAAACCAAGGACATTCAGTAATCATTATTGAGCATAACCTTGATATCATAAAAAGTGCCGACTGGATTATTGATATTGGACCCGAAGGTGGTTTTGCTGGTGGTCAGGTAGTATTTGAGGGCACTCCTGAGGAGATAATATCAAAGAATCTAAGCCATACCGGGCGATTTCTAAAAACCTATATTGATGATCATCACTAAATAGTGAATCATTACGATTCTATTGCTTAGCTCTGGGGTAAATTATGCTCAAGGCATTTCTGAACTGGAGTTTAAAACAGGGTATATATCAAGCTCTTATACATAGTCTGATTTGGATAATGAGCAGGAAGATGGGTTTATCATGAGCCTGGCCTTTAATCAATCGATTAATAAAAGCCCGCTTTATATCCGTCTCGAAGGTTCATATAAGCAACTTGGATCTTCTGTTATTCTTCCTATAAGCCCAACGGACAGAAGGGATGTGCGTCGGAAGTTTACCAACCGGTATATAGGCATTTCAGTGATGAGTGGCGTAAGGCTGTTTGAAAACTCCAGAATCAATCCGACTTTTTATCTTGGGCCGGCGCTTGAGATATTAACATATTCTAAATTGACTTCATCCCTCATAAATGACCAATTTGCAGTTGGTTTCGATGCAATAATAACGGATCTGGAACACGACACTGAAGATCTGGTATTTGGAGTGAACTTAGGTTTTGGAATAGACTGGAATGTGGGCACACTAAAGGTTGGTACTGACTTACGATATTATACTTCTTTCACGAATTTGTATAAGGACAGTGTTTTTGCCTCAGAACTTGAAGATGCAAAACATGAATTTTTTGGTGTAATGATTGGCTTCCAGATTCCTTTATAGTAGGCAGATTATGATGGGTTTAGATATGTTTTCAAAATTGTTGACCTTAAATTGGAGATTGTTTCTCTCCAATCTTACCCGATTTCAGATTGTTCTGATTTCAGGGTATGCTTTCTTTTTGCTGATCATGCTGGCAAATCTGTTGGGTAGTGCTCTGGTTATCATATTCATGGAAAATGACCCAAGACTGGCGCTGGAGATCCCCTGGTTAACACCACAAATCTATCTCTTCATCCTGCTGGTATTCACCAACTCATTTTGGATAATGCACTTTTCTTTTACAAACCTTCGGTTGTTAAACATGGAGGAGAACAGAAAGCTACTAGGTTTTGGCTTTCCTGTAGGTAAGCTTGCATTGTATCTGAACATGATTGGTTTCTTTCATCCTATTAATCTGATTTACAATTTGACCTGGATGATATTTCTTTTGGTGCAGGTAAATTACTGGCATCAGGTGCCGGTAGTTATAGTTGCTGTACTGTTAAACTACTCAGTGATTTATTCTATTAAGCATCGATTCCTGAAAATTGTTGAAAAGAGGTTTGTTTGGGTTGTTTTCACAATTCTGTTTTTACTCTTTCTCTTCATGCAGGCGGTCGCACTATTCTCCGAAAACTCTATTGAAGTTATTGCACGGGTTTTACCAGACTTATTAACCCTGAATTCATGGCTTTCATACTTCCCCGGCGGGTTAATGCTGCAGACTGCAAACACACCATATAACCTTCAAACAGCCATGCTATGCATCGGTATAGGGGTTTTTCTGCTGCTTGTTGTTGTATTTGATCATTATAACAAAACAAAAGAGGGTCTTCTGAATCCCAGTATAAAGGTTCAAAAGGCTGAGAATGGGAAGTTATGGAAGTTCCTAAGGAAATGGTTAGGTCATAATGCCGGTAAATACTACTACTACGTA
>CBFHVG010000040.1:0-4135 GCA_965659005.1 uncultured Balneolaceae bacterium | reverse complement strand
TATTGGAGAAATGATCATTACTTGGCTACTTGAGGCAAAAACAAGCAGCCATAATGAAAATATAACATAGTAAGGCGTCCTTTTAGAGATTCGCATTAATTATTAATAAAGGGATCAAATAGCGGTTTTTTCATATCATTCAGGCTAATATACTATATTGATGATTAGCTGTTAATATTACTTTGTAAACACTTGTTTGCCTAAGTATTTTAAAAAAGAATAATTTATTGTTAATTTCGTAACACAGACGTATGTACTAACCTCATTTTCAATGATGTATTTGAACATACCTGAAAAAGTATAATTTATTCTAACTTTTCTTTTTCAGATTAAATACCAAACTTTGTCCAAACGTAAATACAAAACAAATCCTATTAGGAGATCATCATGGGTCAACAACAATTACTTCTTGTAATCTTGGTAACAATTATTGTAGGTATCGCTACAGTGGTTGCTATTAACACTTTCTCAAGTGCTTCAGAATCAGCTAACTTTGATGCCGTTCGTCAGGACGTAGCTTCAATTGCTGCTTCAGCTCAAGGTTACTACATCAAACCAGAAATGCTTGGTGGTGGTGGACAAGATTTCACTCAAGTTACATTTAATGATATCGCGTTCGCAGCTGATTCAATCAGTGCTAACGGTCTGAGTGCATTAAACTCAAATGGACGCTACGTAATTAGCGGTGGTGCAGCAGCAGAATTTACAGTTACTGCACATCCAGCTTCGTCAATTACAGGCGCACCTACTCTAAGTTCGACTGCAGCAAATACAATGGCTGCTAAAATTACTCCAGACAATTTAGCCTGGACTGATTCTAACTGATACTTAAGTAGTTAGATTATTAAAGCTCCTTCTGCATAAGTAGGAGCTTTTTTTTTAAGTTGGTAAGGGAGTACAAAAAATGGGACAGCAACAACTACTATTATTGATTTTAGTGACTGTCATTGCAGGGATAATGACTATTGTTGCAATCAATACGATGGTAGAAATGACCGATTCGGTTTTTTGAAGACGCTGTTAGGCAAGACATTCTTACTGCGGCCTCACTTGCCCAAGGTTATTATCACAAGCATTCAATGATGGGTGGTGGTGGTAATTCTTTTGCGGATATACGCTAGGTCATATTCAATTAAATTCCCTTAATGAGAACGGTAGCAACTCTATATCAAATAGAACGACTTCCTTATTCCGAATTACAGGAGTGCCAGCAGAGGGGACGAATACATTAGTAGCCGAAATCTATGAGGATAGGCTTGTTTGGCAATAAAAATTTGTTTAATTGATGTACATAATTCTATAAGAACTATCATTAGATGGCACAATTTAGGTTAAAAGCAATTTCACAGGCTGGAAAGCTGATTCAAACCGAGTTTGAGGCTGATAATAAGAAGGAAGCGCAGCTTAAAGTCGATCGCTTAACAAAAGCCAATGGGTTAAAAGTACAAGCAGTAGATCAAAAGTTTACCTATAACTATGTAGTTACCAGACAAGGTAAACAAAAAATAAAGGGACAGCAGGATGCCTACTCCAAAGAAGAACTTGAAAAGGCATTAGTTAAACTGGGTTTTAAAGTAATATCTATTAATAAGCTGCTTTTTGAAATGAAGGGAGGGGTTCCTCTCAGTGAAGTAGTTTCCTTTATTAAGTTATCCGCAGATTTATTAAGACAACAACTTACCTTCGATGAGATATTAAATCTCCTTATTGAGGATACATCTAATAAAAGAATGAAAGATGTCCTCAAAACTATTCAAAAGGATCTTAAGGATGGTAAAGAGGGTAACGATGTTTATGCTAAACACGAGAAAGTGTTTGGCAAGTTTGCTTCTTACATGCTGAGTGTTGCATCAACGTCTGGTAACATGGCACTAGTATTTGAGTCGACTGCAAAATTCCTGGAAAGAGACGCTGAATTCAAGAAGAACTTAAAACGCTCACTTATGATGCCGGCTGTTACTGTAGCTGCAGTAATTGGTGTTGTTCTGTTTTACGTTGGTTATATATTTCCATCCACCGCTGAATTATTTGTTGAGATGGATATTACTCTACCTCCAATGACACAAGGTACACTTGATTTGAGTTACTGGTTAAGAGATAATTGGGTTTACATTCTACTAAGTGTGACCATTCCTGCAGTAGTTCTGTTTTATCTGTCTAGAACCGCCAAAGGAAAACTATTCGTAGATAAATATATCATACACATCCCTGTAATTGGTGACTTACTCCACAAAACCAGTATCGAAATCTTTTCAAGAGTACTTTATACCCTTTATAGTGGTTCAGGTCAGAATATTGAAGTAATTAAAGTAGCTGCTGAAGCTTGTAGAAATAAATACATGGAAAAGCAGATTAAAGAAGTAGCTATAAAAATGATGTTAAAGGATGGTGCTGGTCTTATAGAATCCTTGGAAGCAACAAACATCTTTACTCGAACTGCAATAAGTAGATTCAGATTAGGTGCTGAATCTGGGTCTTTGCGTGAAAATGCAAAGCAGCTAGCCGAATACTACGAACTACAGACTACACATAAAATGCAGTCAGTAATTGATTTGATTAATCTATTTATAAATTTATTTATTATGATTGCTCTGATATCAATTACAGTCGTATCATCAGAGGCAGCAGTAATTAAACCGAACTAATACAGGTTCAGCAAAAAGGTAATGGGCAAGGTAAATATCAGAAGACATATTGGTGACATTCTTGTCAGTCATGGAATTATAACTGATGAGCAGTTACAGCAAGCCCTTGTTATTCTCGAAGATGAGCCAGAGAATAGTAGTCGAAGATTGGGTCAGATCCTTTATCAGGACATAGGTCTTAGTAGGCATACTATTATGAAGGAGATAGCTTCAATCTATGCCTTTAGAGAAATACTTGAAAATGAAGAGACTGTAACTGAAGATATTATTGAGACGATCAGGAAGAATATTGAAGAGCTTCCAAAGGATATCGTTGAAGAACTTGTTCATCAAAAAGCACTTCCTTTCAGTCGATCAAATGGTTCGTTAACTGTTGCTGCGGCCGATCCTTCAGATCCAAGACTTCAGACTATAATAAATAAATTTAATTTCAGGCAAATTGAGCTTGTCTATTGTAAATATGAGCTGATTGAAGAGATTCAGAATCAGGTCTATGAGCAAAAAAATGAGTTTTTAGATCTGCTTGAGGAGATCGACTTTGAAGAACCGGATATTGAGGTTGACGAAGAAGATGTCGATGAAGAAGAGATTGATGCTGAAATCAACCAATCTATGCTTAACTCGTTGGTTGAGGGTATGCTGGTTGAATCAGTAAGACAAGGTGTATCCGATTTGCATATTTTACCTAGTGGCCCAACTTCAACGGATATTAGATTCCGAATTGATGGTAAACTTCAGCTTTGGTACAATCAGAAAAATGTTAAACCTGAAGCAATATCTGCTGTAATCAAAGATAAAACGCGAAACGTTGACCGTTTTGAAAGAGATGCTTCACAGGATGGTTTTATTCAGAGACAGATTGATGGCACAGGTATTCGATACAGGGTATCGATCATGCCTATTGTCGGTGAACAATTCGACAGGAAATTTGAATCAATTGTAATTAGGGTTCTTGATGATAGAAAAGTAATTCGCGATTTGGATTTACTAGGTCTACAGAAAGTAGCTAAGGATAATTTCATAAAATCAATTAACCAACCTTCAGGTATTGTGATTATTACAGGTCCAACAGGATCTGGTAAATCAACAACTCTTGTGGCAGCGCTATACTACGTAATTGATCCTACAAAGAATGTATTGACCATTGAAGAGCCGGTAGAATATATCATTGAAGGCGCAAGACAATTGAAGATTAGTCATCACATGACTTTTGATCAGTCTATACGAGGTATTCTTCGACATGACCCTGATATTGTACTTGTAGGTGAGATTCGTGATTTGAAAACTGCCGAAATTGCTATTAAGCTGGCTAATACTGGTCACTTAACATTTTCAACACTTCACACGAATGATGCTCCTTCAGCAGTTTCACGTTTATTCAAAATGGGCGTAGAACCATTCCTAATTGCCAGTGCTGTTAACCTTGTAATGGCTCAGCGACTTATTAGGCGATTGTGTAAAGAGTGTAAAGAAGTTTACACCCCACACCC
>CBFHVG010000039.1:0-7829 GCA_965659005.1 uncultured Balneolaceae bacterium | reverse complement strand
AATTTTTCAAAAATGTCATTATTCAAACTTTCCAGATCTTTCTTTGCAAAGAAACTAACACCACAGCTTGGGCTGTGTTTGAAAATGAGTTGGGGTTTTTCGCCCGATCTTTGAATGATTTCATCTAAATCATTTTCTGATTCAATGGTCTTCCAACCTTCAGGGTATGTTGTCTTAAATCCAAACATCGTGGAAATAGTTTAATAATAATGGCAGCAAGAATCTTCATTAATAAAGCCCTCAGCCAATACATTTATTTATACTAACTAATTTCCATGTCAGTTTAGTTCTCCTGAATATTCAATGACCAATCATAGCTGTAGGAAGTGACCTTGTAAGAATCAGGAATTGGAGTTCTTCTGAAACTATTTACATAACTAAGAATACTTTCTGATTCCTGCAGAAAATCTCCTTGGTACCAGGTGAAAATTTCAGAAAGGGCAACTGTTTCTTCCTCATGGTTTACCCGAGTGAATTTGGAGTCATTTAAAGCTTCTATAGTTACATTTTCAAGCTGCGAATCTAATTCTTCTGGTCTATATGCATAAGATTGAAGCTTAGGGCATCCGATAGCTGCACAAACCAGAGCAAAATGCAATCTGGAATCATTATAAACCGGTAGTAGTAGGTCTTTCTCTATTTCATTAAGACTGTATATCTGATTATCTATTTGGATATTCTTCCTGTCCCAAAAGCCTTCAACCTTCAAGGGTGATTCAGGAACATCAAATTCAATAATCGCATGAATAGTTGCGATGTTATAAGTATTAATGAGAAATGCTTTTCGCTCATCATCACTTAGTGATGATAATTTAGAATTCGAAATCATATCCATTAATGAATTCAAATCCTCTTGCTCATTTTGAAGCTTATTGTAATCAACTCTACCATCCTTGACATAGCTGGAAAGAAAGGCGTTGGTTTCATTAAAGAATCTTTCTGCTTCATAATTTTGAGCTATTGAAACTTGAAAGATTAAAAGCGAGAGAGTTAGACTAAATACTATTCTGTACATGTTCCTGATTGCTTTCTGTTCTTAAAATCGAAATACATAGTTAGCATAACTAAAACATATTCTAATCCAATAAGTGTAACATTTTGATCATAATTTGCTGTCTTATAAGTACTGTAAGTTAGTAATATAGAAGCTGACCAAATGACTGGAAATAATAGTCCTGTTAATGGCATAAAGGCTACCATCGTTGTGATATACCAGGGATGAACAGTTGTTGAAAACAGGAAATAAGTGGTCAAAATAAGGATGAAGGCCGTCGCAATATTTGCAAGCTTCTTATTCCTAGAAAACCATGAAATTGCAATTATTAGCAGTGTAGAAATTGTGGCAAGGTACGGTCCAGCTGTTGCAATGATATTATATCCTTTTATCTGGAAACCAATCCATCGAACGAGGTAGTAAATGCTGGCATTGAATTCAAAGGTTTTGAAATACAATCCTAAACTACTTCCAATATTTTTAATAAACGACTCACTCAAAAAAGGCAGATGCAGCAGCACAGTTGTGGTTATCCCTACTAGGCCAAATTGAATGGTTCTTCTCCATCCCAAACTAAATGAAAGATATGGAACCAAAATTAATGGGATCATTTTGGTATTCACAGCAAAGGCAAAGGCAAAAAAGGCAACCCAGTATCTTTCTTTTAATAGCATATACATTGAAGCTAAGAGGAAGAATATCATGATACCTTCAAAGTGTAGATTTCCAGTTAACTCAAGAATAATTAGTGGATTGAGAAAGTATAGCAAAGACCAGTATTCACTCATGCTCCTGTGAATCAAAAGCTTTCGTAAATAATATATGCTACCGACTTCTGCAGCAAAGATGAACAGCTTCATGATGAGTGAGTTAAGCCAAACTGTTTGACCGGCAATTAGAGCAGAAAACCAAAAAATGAATTGAGATATAGGTGGATAAACGGTGTGATATTGCCTGGAATTCATATTCTGGTATAATTCTTCACTCATACCAAGCTCTGATCGAGACTGCATAATTTGGTCAGGTACCATTTCGAACGGATTGATACCTTTTAGTAATAAATTACCATCCCATATAAATCGATAAATATCATCAGAAAGATTAGGTATATAAAATAAAGACAGAAGTCGAATCACTATTCCAGTGAACATCCAGAAACGAAAGTCTTTCTTTACTTTCGAGAATGATATAAGGGTATAAATCAGGAAGAGAGTACATGCAAAAGTGATGAAGTATCCGAACTGTGCTCTTTCAAGCCAGAAGAAAATGAATGAATAGATACATCCTGTAATCAGGAAGAACATCCATTGTTGTATGGTTGGTTTAGGATTCATTCATGACCGCTTAACAAGCGCTTCCTCAACTGAGTAGAAAAACATAGATCCAAATCCGAATACCAGCATTAAATGAAAAGGCAGTAATCCGTAATCATTGAATTTTACGGCCAGGAAAAACCCAGCCAAGAAGTACAGTGCCAGTATTCCTTCGACGATACTGAAAGCTGACATAGACTTAAATAGGTAGCTATTATTCTTCCAGCTCTGTTTTGAATTCAGAATATTGAACTTTGGAGTTCTAATAAATGGACTGTCTATTCTCATATAACCCTTAATAGCAGCAATACTGTTGTGAAGCGACATTCCCATCGACATCGAAAGAAAAACCGGAAAAATACCCGCTCTTTTTAGCCATGTATTATTCTCTGATTCCTTATCAGCATTCGCGAAGTAATAGAGTAAGAACCAAACAATAAGCCCAGCTGAAAATGCAGCAAATATCCAGTAAACTACTTCATATGAGCTTTCTGTATTCTTTATATACAGCACTGGAAGGCTAAGTACAGCTAATAAAAAAATTGAAATAAATACGAAACCACTAAGCAGATGTGCAGAAGAATGAATTTTCTCTTTTATGCTTAGACCGGATTTCCACAAAGTACCAAGGTGCTTTCTAGATGTCTCTGCTGACCCTTTTGTCCATCTGAATTGCTGAGTCTTAAATGCAGATAATACAACAGGTAATTCAGCAGGTGAAATTACATCTTCAAGATATTTAAACTTCCAACCTTTGAGCTGTGCCCTATAACTCAGATCGAGATCTTCAGTAAGTGTGTCGTGCTGCCAGCCACCAGCGTCTTCGATACATTTCTTTCTCCAGATACCTGCTGTTCCATTGAAATTCATTATCAGCCCTGAAGCATTCCTACCCTTTTGCTCAATGGTGAAATGGGCATTTAGTGCATAAGCCTGAATTCGAGTCATTAATGAATAATCCGAATTCAGGTGCCCCCATCTCGATTGAACCATTCCAATTCTTTCATCAGTAAATTGAGGAACTGTTTTTTTTAGAAAATCGGGATTAGGTATAAAATCAGAGTCGAATACAGCTATAAATTCACCATGCGCCATCTGTGATCCATATTCAAGGGCGCCTGCTTTATAACCCGTTCTGTTTTCTCGGTGGATGTGTTCAATGTTAAGGCCGGTTTGTTTTAAGCTGTCAACTTTTGATTTTATGAGACCTAATGTTTCATCCGTAGAGTCATCTAACACTTGAATCTCAAGTTTATCAAAAGGCCACTCTATTTTTGAAACGGCTTCTATTAATCTCTCCACTACATACTTTTCATTATAAACTGGGAGTTGTATGGTCACAAAGGGATAATTGTTAAGCGACGGACTTTCCTCTTCCTTGTCTCGTCTTAGATAATTCCAAAGTAATTGTCCTTGAATCATTGTATAAATGAATATCACAAGCAGACAGATGCTGTAGAGAATCAGTACTATTTCATTTAGATATGCCATTGATATCACATGTACTTAAAAATCGTATAAAGGATCTTATACCCTGCTTTGATGGTGCCAGATATTGTCCCTGATATTTTTGATTTTCCTATTCTTCTCCTGTAAGAAACCGGTACTTCATCATATGAGTACCCTAATTTTGCTGCTTTTAACTGCATTTCCACTGTCCAGCCATAAGTTTTATCCTGCATATTCAAATCCAGTAATTTCTGGAATTTAATCGCTCTGAATGGTCCGAGGTCCGTGTAACTTACACCATAAATCAATTTCAATAGGGTTGTTGCTAACCAGTTTCCAAAAATCTGGGCAGCAGTCATTGAACCAGCTTCTCTTTCTCCCAAAGCTCTGGAACCTATTACCATATCGACATCAGCCTCTAATATTGGTTTTAACAGTTCCGTCATTTCCTGAGGATGATCAGAATAATCTGCATCCAGGAATATTACTACATCTGGCTGAGGTCTTAAATTCTTAGCATAATCTATACCTTTCAAACAGGCGTATCCATATCCCTGATTTGCTTCTTTCAATACGGTAGCACCAACTTTTTTTGCATTCTCTTCAGTAGAATCTGTTGAGGCATTATTAACGACGATAACTTCTTTGATAAGTGAATCAGGGATATCTCGTATTACATGGCTAATGGAATTCTCTTCATTATAGGCCGGTATTATGACAGCAATCATAGACTCAGATATCCTGTCATCAGTTTTAGTTTCATTTATGTGATCTGCAAGGATCGTCATTATGAGTTAACCAGAATGCCATTATCAGTAATCTCAAACGCTTTAGGTTCATTGAAACGACCCTCTTCAGGACCATTCTCAAGTCGAAGTACTCCTCTAGGACAGACGGCAGCACATACTCCACACCCTACACAAGAAGAACGGACAATATTCTGACCTCGCTGAGCATACCACCGAACATCTATTCCCATTTCACAATAGGTTGAACAGTTACCGCATGAAATACATTGATCTCCATTCGTAGTTATTCTAAATCTTGATTTAAAACGCTGAACAATTCCTAAATATGCCGCAAGAGGACAACCAAATCGGCACCAAACTCTGTTCCCCATAAATGGATAAAAGCCTGTACCAACTACGCCGGCAAAACCAGCCCCAATCCAGGCACCATATGCAGCTCTGACATCGTAACTGTTTAAACCAAGAATCTGGCTATTCCCCGTCCAGTAGGTATAGAGTACACCTGCAGTCATAAATACAGCAAAAACAAGCACACTATGAATCATGTACCTTTCAACCTTCCATGCCTTAACAGATTTATCAGATAGCTGTCGGTAGGGATCTCCTAAAGTTTCTGCCAGACCACCGCAACCGCAAACCCAGGAACAATACCAGCGCTTGCCAAAGAAGTACACAAATACAGGCACTGCAACAAGGATCAAGGCAATTCCCCAGCCCAGCATGAATATTCCAAGTGCACCTGAATCTATGAGTTTATCCAGTTCTGTATTGAAGAAGAAGTCATAATCCAACGGCCAGATATTCTTAAAATCAAAATATGGTTTATTGAGTCTGACCAGGATTTCAGGAATCAGGAATGCAAATGCTGTCTGGAAAAACATAACGGAAGCAGTTCGAATCAAATGATAACGACTGTGTCTGTATTTAATCATCATTCTTACCCCCATCACAAGGATACAAAGGGTATAAATGAAGCCATAAAGAAAGAATTCGCCAGCTTCAGATCCTTTGATGAAATCACTTACCGGATCAACCATAATGATCCAGTGGGTCATGTGCTCTGGATAGAAATACAATACAATGTAAAAGAGTATGAGATAGGTACCCGTGACTATGCCCAACCATCTTCTGTTGGTCATAGGATTAAAAAAGATGCCGTTGTTCTTGATACCAGGATTTCCTTCTCCAACTTTTGGCAGTAAGAATAACAGAGCTCCCAGAATGCAAAAACCATAAGTCAGAAACAGGAAGATCACCGGGTCATATTTTACCAAACCTCCGGATGCCGACTTCGAGAACTGATATCTCAGATCTGCCTGCTGATATTTATCAAAGCCCTTTTCAGATTCAATCTGATATTTGATGATATTACCAGCAACAATTTCGACCTGCTCTTTAAGATCACTTTCTGTTTCAAATGTTCGTCCCTCCAGCCAGCTACCATAATCTCTGAAAGTTTTTGCTTTATAAAATCCTGCTTCAGAACTGCCAAATAGCTGATTTACACCTTCAATACTTAGTTCCGGAAAATTAGTAGCAACAATTTGTGAAATCTCATCCGAACTAATACCATATTTACTGATTTGTTGCTCATTTATCCTGTTAAATACTTCATTCAACTCATTCACGAAATCGAATGAATTTTCATAGATCCTATCCCTCAAAGAATTCTCATCCATGAAAATTTGCTGTTTCTCTATATCGGATATATGACTAATGATCATGGAATCCGATAGCTCATAATCCTGAAGTGTATATGAGTAATTGAAAACAAAGAAACCCAGCATAAATATGATCAGGCCAAGAACACGAATTACTCTTAATAAGGGGTTTAGATGTGATTTTACTATTCTAAATCTGGACATCAGCTGGTACCTGCCTTTCTTCTGAACTGGAATAAACTACTTAGTCCCCTCTTCTTCTTAATTTGCACAGGTTCATTTTCATTATTTGAGTTGAAGTGTTTAATGATTTCTAAATGTGGATTGTATTCGAATTCAGGATCAAAAATAGCTTCACCCAGATGTTCGAGCACATATCTGACATCTCTCTTTTCCAGTATCCATTTTTCAAATACAACTTGACGCATTCTTATACCAAATACATTGCATCCCGTCACTGCTTTATTATCGGCATTATAGTTCAACCTAAAGCTCTTACGCCCCGATGAATGTTCCCAATAAAAAGTTTCCAGTCCCTCTTCAATCTGGGCTGGGACATCACCATAAGTCTGATATTCGATATCGAAAAATTTAGCCGAATTAAACCATACACCCGGATCATAATCGATATCGCCTCCACATAAATTCTTTGCAAGTGTTGTAGCGTGCATTTTTCCCCTATACCAGAGGGGTTCAATAGCTTTAAAGCCATCTCCCGGTGATCTGAACTGAGCACAATCACCTACTGCATATATATCTTCAACATTGGTCTTGAAGCGATGGTCAACAAGTATACCTCTTGCAGTTTCTAAATCACTGTCTTCAACCAAACTTATATTTGGACTCACACCAGCTGTTAGCATCACTATTTCACAGGCAATTTCTTCATCTCCATCAGTTACAACAGCTCGCACCCTACCATTTTCATCTGCTAAAATTTCTTTAAGAGAAGTTTGAAGTCTTAGATCAATTCCATTCGAAATGATTTCTCTACCCACAAGCTTTGACTCTTCTTCTGGCAAAACATTATTCCAGTAATTCTTTTCTCTAACCAGAAAGCTTACAGGAATATGTCTGGAATGAAACATTTCAGCTGCTTCAACACCTATTAGTCCACCCCCAACTATTACAGCTCTATTGGCTCCTTTGGAATAGGATTCCATTTTTTCAAGATCTTGTAAACTGTAGAGACCTTGAACCCCTTTCAGATCCTGTCCGGGCCATCCAAATTTATTTGGTTTAGATCCTGTAGCGAGAACAAGTTTATCATATTGAATTAATTCACCACTTTTCAAATTCAGTTCTTTGGAATTAAAATCAATTTCTTTCACATGATCATGAACCAATGAAATACGATTTTTTACCCAGAATTGATCTTCATAAGGTTTGGTATGTTCATACTTCATATGCCCCATATAAATGTACATGAGGGCCGTTCTCGAATAGAAATGTTTACTTTCGCTCGATATTATAGTGATGTCCCAATCTTTTTTCTTTCGAACCAGACGAGCTACAGTTGTACCGGCAATGCCGTTACCAATTATTACCAAATGCATTTTTTAGATATCAATTACGCTTTTTAGCGACCCTAGCAGTTTAAATTGAGTGTCTTAGAAATACAAATAATACACACAATCATTTATCACAAAAACATAACGTATTT
>CBFHVG010000038.1:0-17777 GCA_965659005.1 uncultured Balneolaceae bacterium | reverse complement strand
GTATAAGCTTTCAAATGATTTAGCACCGTCTTCTGATTTCGAAATGTAGGTATAAATACTAAATACTCTGTTTTCGTTGAATGGATCAACATATATCTCAGCATAATAGAATGGGCGGTTACCTACGTCTCCGTCTTCTTCAACTGTTTGGCGAAGTTCCCATGTAAAACCGCCATCATCAGAACGATAAATACCGTTCTTTTTTGACTCAACATGAGCATACACTACATCAGGCTTACTTGGAGCAATAGCTACACCAATACGCCCAAAATCACCTTCAGGTAGGCCGTTTTCGTCATCAAGTCTTTTCCAGGTGTCTCCACCGTCCAGTGTCATGTAAAGACCTGAACCTGCTCCACCTGATTTAAAGAACCAAGGCCATCTTCTGAATTCCCACATAGCGGCAAAGATTTTGTCAGGATTCGTTGGATCCATAACCATATCACCGATACCTGTTCTTGTATTCACATACAGAATTTTTTCCCAGGTTTTACCACCATCAGTAGTTTTGAAAACTCCACGATCTTCAGAATCACCCCAGGCAGAACCCTGAGCTCCCACAAAAACTGTATTCGGATCTTCTGGGTGGATAATTACTCTGTGGATGTTACGAGTACCTTCAAGCCCCATAAGAGTCCAGCTTCTCCCACCATCAATACTTTTATACACACCGGCACCTGAAGTCTGGCTATTTCTTGGATTTCCTTCACCTGTACCAGCCCAAATTATGCTCGGATTTTTTTGGAAGATGTCAATAGCACCTATAGAAGCAGCTCCATAATCATCGAAAATTGGCTCCCATTTAATTCCACCACTGGTTGATTTCCAAATACCACCTGATGCAGAACCGACATACATGATATCCGGATTACTGTTAACGACATCAATGGCAGTAATACGGCCACTCATTCCGGCAGGGCCCACATTTCGTGGCTTCATGCCTTCAAATTTGTCCATGTCTAATTGTTGCGCTGATGTTGGCATAGTCAGTGCCAAGAGTGCGAATAGACAGCTAAAAATTACTTTTCTGATCATAAGAAGAAACTTACAGGTTAGTTTTTAATAAGTCGGTTATTGTAGACAATCCTCAGGGCTTATTCAAACAAGGATTGTTAAATGATGTTGGGCTAAAATGCTCATTCCAGCCAACCCCGGGCTCTCATTCGGGCAATATCACTTTCAATGAATTGATCATCCAGCTCTTTTGAATCCTTGTAATAGACACGGAGTTTTTCCAATCGCTCATGGAGCTCTGCTTGAATTTCTGCATAAGCCGCATCACCATAAAGGTTATTCATTTCATCGGGATCTTCTTCAAGATCATACATTTCCCACTCATCTATATCATAATAGAAATGAATGAGTTTGTATCGCTCAGTTCGAATTCCATAGTGGCGTTTCACCATATGAATACCCGGATACTCGTAATAATGATAATAGAGTTCGTCGCGCCACTCTTTTTTATCTTCCTGTAGCAGGGGAATCATACTCAATCCTTGCATATCATCAGGCACAGATACTCCGGCTGTTTTCAATATGGTTGGAGCAAGGTCAATATTTTGAACCATATCTGAATTCTCTGTAGCAGCAGGAATCATTTGAGGATAACGAATCAATAATGGTGTTCTGAATGATTCTTCATACATAAATCGCTTATCGAACCAACCATGCTCTCCTAGATAGAATCCCTGATCTGAAGTATAAATCACCATCGTATTCTCACTTAGACCGGTTTCATCCAGATAATCCAGTAGTCTACCAATGTTTCTATCTACACTTATAATAGTTCCAAGATAATCTTCCATATAACGCTGGTATTTCCACATCGTGAGCGCTTTACCTCTTGGTGTATTTTCACGGAAATCATCATTAATCGGACCGTAAATCTTCATCCACTGCTCACGTTCCTCATCAGTGAGTCGATTAATCTTATTAATGTAATTCCGTTCGTACCAATCAAGAAAGTCTTCGAATTTTAATGCCTTTACTATTTCCGGTGCAATTTTGTTATCTGCAGTCAATGCCATATGATCATGGATGCGCATTTCAGCTTCTTTTGAAGCCCGACCTCTATTCTCATATTGATCGAACAACGTTTCAGGAACCGGGATTTTATGATACTTGAACTCTTCCAGATCCTGCATACTTGGCCACCATTCTCGGTGAGGCGCCTTATGATTGTACATCATGAAGAAAGGCTTTCCATCATCTCTTTTATTATCGAGGTAATCTAGAGCGAAATCAGTGATCAGGTCTGATACGTAGCCTTCTTCTTTTGTAATTCCTTCGGCTGTTCTGAATTCAGGATGATAATAGTGGCCCTGTCCTGGTAACACTTTCCAGTGATCAAAACCTGTCGGGGCCGATTTCAAATGCCATTTTCCATATGCTGCCGTTTCATAGCCGGCTTCTTGAAGTAATTTTGGGAAGGTAACCTGTGATGAATCAAAACGATCAATATTATCGCGTACACTATTCAGATGGCTGAATTTCCCAGTTAAGGCTACAGCCCGGCTTGGAGAACAAATCGAATTTGTCACAAAAGCTTTTTTAAAAATCATGCCTTCGGTTGCAAGCCGATCAATGTGAGGGGTTTTTATACGAGTAGAATCATATGCACTAATAGCCTGGTATGCATGATCATCAGACATGATCAATATGATGTTTGGACGTGTGTCAGAAGTCCACTTTTCATTTTTATTACAGGCGGTGATCAGGAAAACCAACGCAAGAAGTACTAATTTTTTCATCCCAAATACTGTTTTAGATTTTGAATGGCTAATAAATGAAATTTTAAAGGCATAAAAAAACCCTGCTTACCTTTCGGAAGCAGGGTTCGAATGTGGAATAGCTAAAATTAGTTATTCGGATCCAGGATAAGATCAACACGTTCGCTCAAGTCAACTAAGTGAACTCTTGTTGCACGGTCGATATTGCCGGCATTTAGTCTGTTTCTCATATCTCTTTGCAGGATCTGCAGTTCGTTTCTAACAATTGGCTTGATATCAGATTGGCTAACATTAATCGATGGGCCTCTAAAACCGCCGCCAGTTGTTGTTTGTGACATAAGAGTTTCCATTCTATCAACGTAAGCTCTTTGAAGATATCTTCTGTGAACATTGATGTTTCTGTTAGCTCTTAATTCACTGAAGACTCCATTTCTAAGAGCGTCCATCATTTCGAATGCGGTGTAAGTATCACCAACTCCACGAGTTTCAGCATCTATCAAGCGAGCAATTCTACCAGAGTTAAGAACATTGTTCAGAACACCGGCTTGTACACCTCTGAAGGTCTCTACCGCTGTTGACTGATTGATTCTGCTTAGGATCTCATTATTGTATGCCCATGTTGGTGTAGAGAAAGCATGTCTTTGCAGGAAGTCCATAGCTCTTCTTTGATCTGACTCTGCAACAGGAGTATAAACAGCACCTTCCTGATCGAAAGTTTTATCATCTCTGTAAACACCACCTATATAAGTAGTCACATGACCCATATATCTTCTCCACTGACCAACCATATTTTGGTAAAGCTCGCCAAGATCAGAATAGTCATCACCGGTCTCTTCTTCACCAATCCAGTCGATTAGGTTTTCAGTGATTACCTGAAGGTTAGCAAGACCAAGCTCTGAAGCTCTCATAGCATCGTCACCGATTTGCTCTGTTTGTGATCTAGGATCAACACCGTCAGCATTACCGAAGAAATAAAGAGGATCATCAGCTCTTTCAACAATCCACTGATTCAGTATTTCTTTCTCATCATCTGCATCTTCAATATCCGGGAACCATGTGTAGCCATATTTGATAGACCATTTGTCATACTCACCAATTTGCGGGTAGTACTGGGTTACACCGTCACCTGGTTGAGCGATGTAATTGAATCTTGCATAATCCATAATTGATGGAGCAGTACCATGAGTAGATGTGAACTCAGGATCTCTAAGTTGTTCAACTGTATATGCAGCACTTGAACCCATATTATGTGGTAGTCCCAGAGTATGTCCAACTTCATGAGCCATTACAAATCGCAGTAATTCACCCATGATTTCGTCATCTACTTTAACTTTTCTTGCCAATGGGTTAGATGCTGCTGTCTGAATGAAATACCAGTTTCTTAACAGATTCTGAATGTTGTGGTACCACTGAATATCAGATTCAAGAATCTGACCAGATCTTGGATCGTGAATATGCGGTCCGGAAGCATTCTGAATTGGATTAGTGATATATCGCATTGTAGAATAGCGAACATCTTCAGGAGTAAACTCAGGATCCTCTTCAGGAGTTGGAGCTGGCTTACCAATAATGGCATTCTTAAAACCAGCTGCTTCGAAAGCTACTTGCCAGTCATTTACACCTTGTACCAAGTAAGGAATCCATTTCTTTGGTGTTGCTGGATCCAAATAGTAAATAATTGGATTCTCAGGCTCAACAAGCTCACCTCTTAAATAAGCTTCTTTGTCTTTCGGTACTAGGTTGTAACGTGTGATAAATGTTTTTCTATCAGCTCTGTGCTCATCAGATGAGTAGTCATATTGACTAACTGAGAAGTAACGAACTCTTGGATCATTGTTTCTTGGTACAACTGGTTCTTCCGGGAGTAGAATCATTGACTGATTCACTTCAAGAGAAAGTGTTCCTGTATCTCGGTCTGCCGGAGGGTTACCTGCATCAAAAGTTTGAACATGACGAACTTCTATGTTTTGTGGATATGAGCGAACAGAATCAATGAATGATCTGCTTGCATCCAGTCTACGAACTTGAAATTGTCTTCTTTGTGAATCTCTAAGACCACTTAGCAGACGAACATCCGATGTATATAACTTAGTTACATCAATAACTAGTGATGTAGAATCTTTGCCCAAAGCCTCAATACCGAATGAGTATACAACCGGTTCGAAGTTGTTATTTTTAACTGATTCATAAATTGGATCTTCTTCGTCAGCTACACTTGAAAACGAAACGTGGCGAAGCATAACCTGATCACCTTTTCGTTGCCATCTTACAACTTGCTGATTTCTTGGCTTCTGACCTGCGCCACCAAAACTTAGGTTTTCTGTATATCCTGAAATTCTGGTTACCAGAAGCATTTCTCTTTCTAGTAATTCGTTCGGAATTTCGAAGTAATATTTGTTCTCTTGCTTATAGACGTTGAATAGACCTTCGTCTGATTGAGCATTTTTCTTAATGACATCAGAGAATTTCTTAATGCCACCCTTTTTAGGAGCTGGTCTTTTTGCAGCTGAAGCTGCACCATTTGAACTGCCTGTAGTTTGTTCAGCAGTCTTACAACCTGTAAAGATAATTGCAGAACAGGCGACCATAAGGACCATTCTGCTCAGGCTTTTTAGTGTATTTTGCATTGCACCGGAGTTAGTTCGAATTTGTGAAAGGTTCGTAAAGTGATGCTAAATATGGACTAATTCAAGGATTTTTACGTACTGAACTGTAAAAATATTTGAAGGCACTATTTCAGATATTCTCTAAACCAACCTGATGTCCACTCTAAAGCCTCTTCAAATGATTCAGGAAAATTCGGTTCTTCGTAAGGATGCGTAACTCCAAGTGTATGCCCACCATGGGCTAAGAGGCGAAGTTCTTTATCATGAGCTCCACATTCAATATGTAACTTCTCAGAATCGGTATAGGGTACAGACTCATCTTCTCTACTGGCAATGAATAAAGTTGGCACTCTGAGATCTGAAACCCGATTCATGGCAATTATTCGATCTGCATTTTCTATGGAGTCATCATAAATAACCTTATCAAGCTTCATTTTTTGTCCGGTGCGACTATTCATGATATGAGTGAAGCCCTGATTTTCCCAATCTTCAACCATTTGTTCCGACCATCTCTGATTATAATCAGCAACAGCATTCCATGTAACCACAGCTTGGATATCATCAAACTCAACACCAGCAACTATTGCAGTATGCCCACCCCTTGAATGCCCCAATATCCCAATCAAATCTGTATTCATGTAGGCATGTTCATCTTTGATTTCACCACGTTGAAGAGCATTAATAACAATACCAATTTCATCAAGGTTACTGCTAAGAGTTTCACGTTCAAATAAATCAAGGCGATCGAATTCAACTTTATTTTCACCAATACCATTAAGAGAGAAATTAATGGCGCATACAACCAGACCATTCATTGCCATCTCTTCGCATGCATCCGGGAATAGACCCCAGTCTTTAAATCCTTTGAAACCGTGAAGGAATATTACAACCGGTAAGGGGTGGTGATTAGCACCCTGAGGAGCATAAAGATCGTAGCGAATAGGAAGTCCTTCTTTTGATTCGACTTGGCCGGAGGATATGGCAACGCTTGTGAATTCCATCTTACTCCTTATTAAAGTTTAATGGCTCTAGCTTAACTAGCTTTCGAAGATTATTTATCTCTTTCTGCCTCAGATATCGCCATCTACCTAGTTTAACCCCCTTCAAGTTTAAACCAGCATAGTCGGTTCTTTTCAGCTTGTTGACTCCCGTTCCAAAGGACTCAACCATCCGTCTAATCAGCCGATTTCTTCCCTCATGAACAGAGAGTGTAAAAACCGAGGGGTCCTCGTATGATCTCTTAATATTATATGCTTTGGCGACCCCATCTTCAAGCTCAATACCTGTTTTAAATGATAATAATTCTTCATCATTCAACACTCTATCTGCCTGTACTCTGTAGGTCTTATTCACCTTATAACTTGGGTGCATTAGCCTGTGCGCCAAATCACCATCATTAGTCAACAGCAGCAAACCCGTTGTATTTCTGTCCAGTCTACCTACGGGATAAACACGATAGCCTGTAGCATTTTCAATTTCATTTAAAACGGTCTTTCGATCTTTTTCATCGTTAGTTGTGCTGATAACATTTGTGGACTTGTTTAAAAGGATATAAACAAAAGGCTCAATACTAATTTTTTGTCCCTCAACAACAACTTCGTCCGTCTTCTTAACCGAAATTCCAAGTTCCTTAACCGTTTTACCGTTAACCTGAACTTTACCTGAATCAATCAGCCGATCTGCATCCCTCCGGCTACAGTACCCTGAGTGACTGATATACTTATTAAGCCTGACTTTATCCTCACCAGAAACTGCCGGCCTTTCCTGAGCTTCATTAACTGTACGCTCCGGACCCTTTCTTTTTTTATATCCGCCTTTTTTATTCGGTTTATCGCGGCGATTCCCTTTTCCCTTATTGTTCATTACTTATTCCTGGTCAGAAGCAGGTTCTAATGGCTCAGCTTCATCACCTGAATCCTGAACAGGCTCTTCTGAACTGACTTCTATTTCATCTTCATTCATGAGTTGCATTTGACGTTCAATAAGCAACTGGCGATGTTCTGCCATATCATCGTCCTTCAGGATTTCTTCAATTTCTCTAGGTTTTGGTAGTTCATCCACTGAGTTTATACCAAAGTGCTGGAGGAAGTTTTTCGTTGTTTTATAGAGTAGTGGTTTACCTGGACTTTCTGCTCTTCCTGATACTTTAATGAGCATTTTTTCCATTAACTGTCTCAGTATATAACCAGAATCAACACCTCTGATCTGATCCACTTCGGGTTTAGTAATGGGTTGTCTGTAGGCTACAATAGCCAATGTTTCAATCGCAGATTGAGACAACCTTCTGTATGCATTCTGATGCTGGTATATACTTAGCCATCTATGATACTTCGGGCTTGTAACGAATGTATAACCGCCGCCTGTGTACTCTATTCTGAAACTAATCCCATTTTCCTCATAGCGGTCATTCAGTTTCTCAACAAATCCTGCAATGGTATCTTCATCTATAAGAAGTTGCTCATCACCCTCACCAACGATTTCAATAAGCTTCTTAGGCTCCATCGGTTCCGGACTTGCAAAAATCAGTGCTTCAATTACAGCGGTCAATCGACTGCCATCAATAAATTGATAATCTTCCATCTTAATAAACTAAAGAATATTCTATCTAAAAGGGGAATTAGTCACAGTCTTCGACAATAAAAAAACCGTCATTCCCCTGTTGCTGGTAAAGTGGCATGAGCAGGTATCCCCTTGCCTGTGCTTCTATTTTCCCACAAATATCATCAGCTAGCCAGTCACCAACCTCAACTCTGTCAAAGTTTTTAAAACCGGGACGCATTACAAACTCATCACCTTCTTCAATGATATGTTTATAAATAAACTGAACACGGTTAGGTAAATTTGCTACCTGTTCCATGAGGTAATCATAATACTCATCAAAATGAGGGAGTGTTCTTGCTTGAAGATATCCAGAAGCTACAAGTAGAACGAGCATTCCAGCAATAGCATTTTTCTTGGCTTCTTCAGAACCATGAGAACCTGCTTCAAATGCAAAGCCAAGATGTCCCCATTCATCAGCGAAGTCCATAGTTGTTCCATGAAGAGTATGCTCAATACCATAAATAAGTGGCACCTTCAATTGAGAAAGCAGTACAAGGTGTTGCTCATCTCTTGGAGTAATGGTAAACATTCCCTTTTGTCCCGAAAAGGTGTGTAAATCTGCAAGAATCAGTTTTTCTTCACTTTCATGATCAAGGATCAACGGATCTAAAATTTCCAGAAGATCTTTAATCATTTTCCGCTCTATTGTGCTGATATTTTCGCGATCTGTTCTCCTGATTTTATCCAGCAGTGAAGTTCGCCACAATCGATTCATATCCTCATCAATGAAACGCTGATTTACTTTTAATGCTTCCACATTTCCCTTTAGAGCAAGAAAACATCCATTGACTTCGTCCTCGTAAGGGGCAAGCATTTCCATTAGTTCTTCAAGAGCTTCAACTCCGGTGGGCTCGTTGCCATGCAAACCTGCAATGGCTATGATTTTTGGACCGGATTCACCACCATCGATTTCACCAATCAGGTGCTGCCTTACATGTTCCGGATATTTTTCAACGCTCTTTTGAAGTAGATGAAGTGTCAAGAAATTATATGCTATGATTTAATCTGTTCAACAGGTTTCGGGTGATATCCATAAAATTATGTTCGGTTATCACACCAACCAATCTATTATTTTTTACCACGGGAAGACAGCCAATTTTGTTGTCCTGCATAATATTGATGGACTCTAAAATGGATGCTTCAGGATGGATAGTAATTGGGTTTTCTATCATAATTTGTTCCACTGTATGGCTTGCATCATCACTGCCTGCAAGTTCTTTCGCATACTCTCGAAGAACCATTCTCATTGTCACAATACCAACAAGGTGCTTTTGGTCATCCTCAACTGGAGCATATCTAATTTTCCTCCATTCTAGCAAGTAAGCAACAAATTCAAGGATATCATCTTTTTGTACAGTAAAAAGATCCGTCGTCATGAACTCCTCAACCAAAAGCATTGAAGGCTTCCAGTTTTCAATATCATCAATATGAGCCATTGGCCATTTATATGAGGGTTCGCCTTTCTTTTGATTTTTGATCATTGCTTTAGTAACCGCAGTTAGTGCCTGTTCTCTGGAGTTATTTTTTGCAAGATTGTTAAACGACTTCACCATCCAGTGTGAACCTGTTTGGTTAGTATCAATTCTTTGTTGGATCACATCCATATAGGTGTTGATATCCGAACTATCGATATTCACTTTCTCAAGACCATGTCGTGCAATTGGGATTAAAATATCAGTCATTAAGTCCCGAGCTGAAATCCTTCTTTCTTTAGTCCATGTAAACTTGGTATCCATTCCCATCTTCGAAGCTGCAAAGAAATTCATTTTAGCATGATCGAAATCAAGTTCTTCAGTTATATCCTTACACTCGTCTTCAATTCCGTTTAGTAAACCAAGCCAAACAGCGGCATTAGCAATTTCATCAATAACGGTTGGACCTGATGGTAAAGCTCTGTTTTCAATTCTTAGATGTGGTTTCCCATTTGTAATTCCATAACACGGTCTATTCCAGCGATAAACGGTTGAATTATGGATTTTTATAGCATAGAGTTCTGGTGGAATTCCTTTTGCCATCATGTCTTGCACATCTTCTTCTAGGCTTGTCGACAGAAGCACTCTATATCTTGAAATATCTTCTTTATAAATCTCCAGAATACTGTCTTTAAGCCACCCGCTACCAAATGTTACTCTTGGTAAACTATCTCGCAGGTGATCACTAACTACTCTTGTATCCACTGATTGGCGGAAAATAGCAATCCGGGTTTCTGCCCATAATCTCTTTCCAAAAAGCATTGGAGAATTAACTGCTGTGGCCAGAATTGGACCGGTCACTGCTTGAGCTATATTGTATTTGTTTACAAAATCCTCTGGGTTCACCTGTAAGTGAACCTGAAAACCAGTATTGATCGCTTCGAGTAGAGGAGAATTGAATCTCATGAGTAATTCGTCCATTCCCTGAATTCTCAGATCAAAATTCTCACCTCTTAATTTATTGATAGCATCACAAAGCGCCTTATATCTTGGTAATGGCGTGAGGTTATCCATCTCAACATCACGCTTCCTGATCGTGGGCAGGATACCAGTTAATAAGATATCTCCACCAATTTCATTTACGGCCTTGCTAACTTTTTCAACCTCATCAGCTAGGTTTTTCTCCATATCCGAAAGGCATTTATCCTTGAATTCGAGAGGATCAAGGTTGATCTCGAGATTGAATTTTGCAAGTTCGGTTGTGTAATTCCCCTCACCTAAAGCATCCAATACTTTAAGAGACTCAGGTAATGCTTTCGCCTGATGATCTACAAGACATAATTCCTGTTCTGCTCCAATACGAATAGTATCGTCAGTAAACCAGCCATCTTTGAGCATTTTATCCAATGCACGCATGTCTTTGAGAATGGACTTCTCAAAATTCTGTATCTGCTCATGCGTAGTTGCAAGTGTTACGCGGCTTTCACCCATTTCCCGTCCCTTTTAAACTGATATAGGTGTAAATAATCCACTTTAATCATCCTTTGCAAGTTCTTTTTTTACGAGACCTTGCCAACATTCACATTAACCCTGACTGAAGCTGGAGGTTTGTTTGAATTGTAATGCTCAAAAACTTTATCAAAGAGATGTTCAATGTACCTGTCACCTTTCTCCAGCGGTAATTTAATACTACACTCCCAGTAGTAAGTCCCCTTTATTTGCTGAATGGATGAGGGTGAAGGCCCCAAAATTTGTTCCTCACTTAATGCATTTCTGAGTATGTCTGTAAAGATGTGAGCTGATCTTGATACCAAGGCTTCATTTTTCCCTTTGAAAGTAATACCCACAAGACGAGAGAAAGGCGGATAATTAAGTACCGATCTAAATTCCATTTCTTTTTCTGAAAAGGAATCAAAATTGTGATGAGCAACGTCCGTGAATGGGCTCTGATCGGCCTGAAATGTTTGAATAAATACTTTCCCATTTTTTTCCGCACGGCCGGCCCTGCCCGAAACCTGACTGAGCACTTGAAATGATCGTTCTGTTGATTGAAAAGAAGGAAAAGCAAGTTCTGTATCCGCATCAATAACACCAACCACTGTCACATTTGGGAAATCAAGACCTTTTGTTACCAATTGAGTACCAAGCAAAATATCTGCCTCTCCATTTTCAAATGATTGAATGATTTTTGAATGTGAATTCTTTGCAGATGTTGTATCTCTATCCATCCTGATAATTCTGGCTTCAGGAAATAATGTTGTCAGTTCTTCCTCAACTTGCTGTGTTCCTATTCCTTTAGCCGTCAGCTCATCTGATCCGCACACTTCACAAAGCGTATCCGCTTTTCTTGAATACCCACTGTAATGGCACAGTAGCATATTCCGATATTTATGATAGGTCAGGCTAACAGAAGTTTCAGGACTCTGAGGTATATGACCACAACTGAGACACTGCAGATAGCTTGAGAAACCTCTTCTGTTTTGAAGAAGTATAATCTGCTCCTTTTTCGATAAAGCTTTTTCTATAGCAAAAAACAAAGGAACAGCCAGTGGACCTCTCATTGCTCCTCGATATTGAGTCATATCCAGGATTTCCACCTCCGGCAATTTCGCATCGGCATGACGCTTTTTCAGTTCTAAAAGAGTCGCTTTATTCTCATGAACCATATGCAGAGCTTGCATACTTGGTGTAGCCGATCCCAATACCACAACTGAGTTATGTTCAATGGCTTTCATCATGGCAATCTCACGGGCATGGTATCTTGGGGCAGGATCTTCCTGTTTATATGACTGATCATGCTCTTCATCCAAAATGATGATCCCCGGTTCTTTAACCGGCATGAAGATAGCCGAGCGGGTTCCTATTACTACTTTTTTCTCATTTTCATTGATCTGCTCCCAGGCTTCTTTCCTCTCACGTTCATTTAAACGGCTATGATATACGGCTAATTGATCTCCAAATACCTTTCGGAATCTGGAAAGAAATTGGGGGGTGAGTGCTATTTCCGGAACCAGAACAATTCCATTCCGACCTTGATCGAGGACTTCCTGAAGGGCATGAATATACACTTCCGTTTTTCCACTACCGGTTATGCCTTTTAGTAAATAAGTTTGAAAAGCATTTGTATCGATGGATGACTTGATATGATTAAATGCGCGCTGTTGATCTTCATTCAAATGACTTGCCGCTTTTACTTCATCAATCACATCTTCGTTGAACATCGATTCAGGTAGATCCTTTGAAATAATCAGTCCAGTGGATTCCAGCTTTTTTAACTCAGCTGCTTTGATTCCTGTCATCTCCTTTAGATTGATCTGACTTTGAGGAAGTTCCATATCCAATAACTTCTGCCCGGCGTCCATCCACTTAAAGACTTTCTTCTGTTTCTGAAATAAATCATTCAGCTCTTTTTCGAACTGATCTTTGGATTCTGCCCATAACCAGGCTTTAACTTTTTTCTCCTGAACTTTTTCAACAGGTACCTCCCAGACTTGAAATACACCTTTTTTGAATAAGGATTTAATGACACTCGTTTTATATGGATCATTAAACCGTTTATCGAAATCTTTCTTGAGAAGTGGAAATTCGTCTTGAATAGTGGATATAAAGACTGATTCTTTGTCAGTCAGTTTAACCTCTTTTTTAGAAAGCCTAACTTCTTCTTTCGAAATGAAATTTAATCCCGATGGAAGTGCTGCTTGGATCACTTCACCCAGACTACAGTAATAGAATCGGGATATCCATTTGAAGAGCTTCAGATCGCGAGATGAAATTAATGATTCTGAATCCAGTGCTTTATTGATTTCCAGGGTTTTGAATTCAGGCTTTTCATTGTGAAGGTCAACAACTACCCCAATGGTCATCCTGTTGCGGAATGGAATCCATACTCTCTTCCCTGCAGTTATCTCAGCCTTTAATTCGGCTGGAATACTATAAGTGAAGGTAGTTCTGAGAGGAGTTGGTAATGCTATTTCCGCGTAGTGATACAATCGACATCCATGTGTTTGAATGCCAATCTTAAGCTTAAGGAGAGGGATTGTCAACCTGCATAAAAGTCTACATCAAAGTGATGATCAGATAAATAACCACAATGTATATTGGAAGGAAGAAAATCCAGTTTCCGCGATCATATGTTTTGTTGTCTTCTGTCATCATGTTTCTACCTTTCTTTTATATAGTACACATGAATCTTTCTGTTCCTTCAAGATCATAATTGCATCTGAGTTCATACATCACATATTAATGTGAGCTGATTTTGCTCTTTCTAGGCTATACGAGGGCAGGTTCCAGATAACTAAACTTGCCAACCTTCCCTATCCAAGCTCCTATATTGTATAGCCTCAGCTATGTGATGTGATTGTATTCTTTCCTGATTATCTAAATCAGCAATGGTTCTGGATACTTTTAGAATGCGATCATAAGCTCTTGCCGAAAGACCCAGACTATTAATTGCTGTTCGAAGCAGTTCAGAAGATTTAGAATCTATTTCACACACCCTTCTTACCATCTTTGTTGACATCTGTGCATTGGAGTAAATACCATTAAATGACCAGAACCTCGTTTTTTGGATTTCTCTTGCAGCTAATACTCGTTCCCGAATTGCAACTGAACTCTCCCCTTTTTCCTTTGATGACAATTCATCGTAGCTCACTTTATTCACTTCTATATGCAGATCAATCCTGTCTAACATGGGGCCACTTACTCTTCCTAAATATCTCTTCATCTGAATCATGGATTGGTGACTTGCACTTTCTTCATCAAACCAGTCACCAGATGGAGAGGGATTCATGCTTGCAACTAGCATCACATTACTCGGATAATTCACGCTCATTCGGGCTCTTGAAATACTGACAAATCCATCTTCCAGCGGTTGTCTCAAAACTTCTAAAGCAGACCGTTTGAATTCAGGTAGTTCATCCAGGAATAAAACTCCATTGTGAGCTAATGAAATTTCTCCGGGCATAGGTATTGACCCTCCACCAACAAGCGCAACATCAGAAACGGTATGGTGGGGAGACCTGAAAGGTCGTTTACAAACAAGTGCATGGCCTCTGTCAAGCAAACCCGAAACCGAATGAATTTTTGTAGTCTCAAGCGATTCCTCAAGACTTAGTGGAGGTAAAATAGTGGGCAATCTTCGGGCCATCATTGTTTTACCAGACCCCGGTGGGCCTACCATAACCACATTATGTCCGCCTGCTGCAGCTATTTCAAGGCCTCTTTTGACATTTTCCTGCCCTTTAACATCTTCGAAATCCAGGTGTTTATATTGCCCATTTTCTTCAAACATCTTGTGAATGTTTCCAGATAAAGGTTTCATATTTATACCACCTTCAAGCCATCTTTTGACCTGATTCAAATCTTTGAAACCATAAACCTTAATTCCATCTACAACCGAGGCTTCAGGGCCATTCTCTTCAGGTACAATAAGATGATCAAAGCCTTTATTACTGGCTTCTACTGCTATGGGTAGTACCCCTCTCACAGGACGAAGTTTTCCATCTAATGCAAGCTCACCAACTATCAGTGTATTAGACAATTTTCCTGAAATCAATAATCCTTCTTCCTTCAGGATTCCAACCGCGATAGGTAAATCAAAAGCTGAGCCTTCCTTTGGAATATCTGCCGGCGCAAGATTCACGGTAATTCTACCGAGTGGAAAATACCCGCAAGTATTTCGTATGGCTGCTTCCACTCTGAAATTAGCTTCACTTACTGCCCTATCCGGCAGACCGACCAGAAAAAACTTAGGAACTCCGTTGTGAAAGTTAGTTTCTACATCTATTACTCTTGCATCAACCCCAATTGTTGAAGCCCCAAAAACTCTTGCCGGCATAATTTTGAATCTTTTGATATACAGTTACCGTAGTAAGACGCAAATAGACAAAAGACCTTACAAAATTTTAGAAAATAGGCACATTATGGATAAGGAAAATATGAAGTCAAAAGCCGAAAACATCTTTGAAGAGGTGAAAGGTGGCGTGAATGAAGTAATCAGTCGCATTAGAGAACTGATTAAGGAAGGCAGTGCCAGAAGATTGATTATCAAGAATAAGGAAGGTGAAACCGTATTTCAGACTCAACTGGCATTCGGTGTATCTGGTGCAGCTTTAATATCTGCTATGGCACCGGTTATTTCAGCGATTGGAATGTTTGCCATGTTCTTAAATGACTATCAGATTCTAGTAGAAAAAGAATTAACTGACGACGAGTTCGAAGTGGATGCAGAAATCATCGAAGTTATTGATGAAGATGAAGTTGAGGAAGAGGAAGATTCAGCTGAAGAAGAAGTTGAAGAACCTCAAGAGAAAACGGTCGGAAAGAAAAAGCCAGGTCCTAAAAAGAAGAAGTAAAGTGTCCAACTTCAGCAAACAGAAATTTTAAAATTAAAAGCCATGAAAAAAGAAGAATTCAATGTATCTGAGAATAAAACTCTGGTAATCCTAATTACCGGATTTATCTCAATGCTTACTGTATTCAAGCTATTGGGTTCCTCTTTTAATGAGCTTTTAACCCTTTCACTATTTTTCCTTTTCACAACTGTTGTAGTCGCATCATTTGTATGGGAAGATCAGAAGAGTAACAAATCAAGAAGCACTTCAAAAAAATAAACCCTGGTGCTCAGAGAACATCAGGGCTTTATTTTTAACTTTTCTTTAGACTTCGAATTAAGCCGTTACCGAATCCTCAACTTCTTCTGTGAGGTATTTTTCCGCATCCAGCGCAGCTTTACAACCGGTTCCTGCAGCCGTGATTGCCTGCCTGTAAACAGAATCCATGGCATCACCACAAGCAAATATGCCCGGAAGATCCGTCTTTGTAGTTTGGTCTTTAGTCTTGATGTATCCAACTTCATCCATAGTGAGTACACCTTTAAAGAGATCTGTATTTGGCTGATGACCAATGGCCACAAATACACCAGTTACATCTTCAAGAGTGGTAACCTCACCACTTTCCAGGTTCTCAACCTGAACACCTTCTACTACTTTGTCTCCCAGTACTTCTTTTAATGAACTGTTCCACAAGAACTCAATTTTATCATTGGCGAATGCCCGGTGTTGCATGGCTTTGGAAGCACGCAGCTCATCTCTTCTGTGAATGACAGAAACCTTACTGGCAAATTTTGTGAGGAATAAAGCCTCTTCCATTGCAGTATCACCACCACCCACAATTACAACGTGCTGATCTCTGAAAAAAGCACCATCACAAGTTGCACAGGCAGATACACCCGCCCCTCTTAAACGTTGTTCACTTTCTATGCCTAACCATTTCGCTGATGCTCCTGTTGATATGATGATCGTATGAGCAAATACATGATACTCATCATCAACTGTAATCTTATAAGGGCGATCATCGAACTCAATATCGGTTACATAACCATATCTCATATCAGCTCCGAATCGCGCAGCTTGGTTACGGAAATCTTCCATCATTTGTGGACCCATAACACCATTTGGATAACCAGGGAAATTGTCCACGTCTGTGGTTGTCATCAACTGCCCACCAGGCTCAGGTCCTTCAAATACAAGGGGTTGCATGTCAGCTCTGGCTGCATAAAGTGCAGCTGTAAATCCTGCAGGCCCGGATCCTACAATCACTACTTTGAATGTTTTTCCGGCGATGTCGCTCATAAGCATATCCTTTTTTTATTTCTAGCCTAATGTACGAAATAGAAATAAAAAAATTAGCCTTTCGCTATCTATGAGACTCATAGTTTTCTATGATGTCATAGTGGAAGTTCTCATAGAATTAGTAAGATGATATTATCTAATTGAAGGGTTGATATCTTTTTTGATTTTCCTGATTAGCTTTAAATGTACAAGCCGGAGTAAGATCTGAAGGGTTCATACCAGTATCAGAAAAAGACGTAGTAACTCCATCTTCTATATCAACTGTTCTTAGGGTATTACCAGCGATAGAAATTCTTAAATCAAATTCATATTCAACTTCACCGCTAAAAGGATCTAGAAATTCGATAGTGTATATATCACCATCTACACTTATAAGTGAACCTTCTAGATCATTAAAATAACAGTCTTCACCCTGGTCGAAGTCATCGCCATTATAATCCCAGGTATACATCTGATTTTTTGTAAAATAAATCCCAATAACATCGCCATCATCAAAAGGTTCTTCCTGCCATACTTTCTGAAATGATTCCGGGAAAATTGCATCCGATTCATCGCTATCAGTATTCTTACATGACGTCACAATGAGAAGGCATAACATCAAGCCTAAAACTGGTTTTAATCTGATCTTCATAATTACACTATTTATTGTTGTAGTATTAGATTACAAATTATTAAATGAAACATTAGTTTACAAAGTATTAAATGAAACATTAGTTATAGCATTTATTTTTCTGGATATATGAATAATTTCTGTTATGAATAATTTCTGTGCTGTTTCCATACACAGTCATTTTCACT
>CBFHVG010000037.1:0-5946 GCA_965659005.1 uncultured Balneolaceae bacterium | reverse complement strand
AAGTGGGCTGCTGAAGATAGACTTTGCTTTTCAACAACATGAAGAGTTAGGACTAAGCCCGGGAGTTGGAATTGCTAAGAGTTTGTGATCATATAAGATTATTTTCTCTGTTACTTCTAAGTAGTCTTGCATTCACACCCTATAGTTATGGTCAGGAAGATTCAACAAATGTGGAGGATCTGATAGAAATTGCATTTGAGGAAGTTGCTGATGAGTCTTCAATCAATGATGCAGAACAGTTAATTCAATATGTTCAAGATCGTGATGGAAGTGTTGGTCGCTTATTGTCAAAATCACGAGTTGAGTATATAAGTCGAATACAAAGTGTCATTCAGAAACAGGAAGGATATAGAAAGCCTGACTCTTTAGGCGGTTATTTAGGTAACCGAATCAAATATTTTCAACGACTTAAATACCAAACATCTCATATTTCCTTGAACCTGACACAAGAAAAGGATGCAGGCGAGCAGTTAAGAGGTGTCAGTAATTTTGACTTTAACTCCATACATCTTCAAATGAATGATGTTGGGGCATTTAAAAAAGTAATCATAGGTGATTATTCTGCAAGTTTCGGGCAGGGACTGGTACTCTGGAATGGCGGAGCTTTTGGAAAGGGTCGAGAAGTAACATCCAACATAAGTAGGCGAGAACGTGGTTTAAAAGCTTATTCTTCAGCTCAGGAGACTGATTTTTTCCGCGGAATTGCAGTAACAACTGGGGATCGAATAGAAGGTTCCTTCTTTTATTCTAATAGAGATTTGAGTTCAAGCATTGTGAATGATGATACGCTAAGATTTCCATCTGCATCCGGATTTCACAGAACACGGTCGGAGTTGAATAGAAGAAACAATGTCAATCAAGAGAGTTTGGGCGGTCGTCTTCGATATACAAATCAGCAGGGAATTATTGGAATAACAGCTTTTCAGAACACTTTTGATAAATATATAAGTACCACGAATACCTTAGGAAGCTCATTCAAGTTTAGAGGAAGAGTGAATCATGTAGTTGGTGCAGATTTCCGATTCAATGTAGATCAGTTTCAATTTTATGGTGAATTGGCCCGAAGCAGAAATTCAGGTAATGCTGCTGTGTTAGGTTTAGACATTAAAGTTGGGCAAAACACGGCTCTATCTATGAATTACAGGAACTTTGGTAAGGACTTTCAATCATTTTATTCCAATGCCTTTAGTGAAAGATCAGGTGATCCGCAGAATGAGAAGGGATTTTATATCGGACTGAAGCATGACTTTGATAAGACCTATTCTATAAGTGCCTACTTCGATCAGTATTCATTTGATTCCCCAAGAACCGGCTTTACCCAATCAAGTGGCGGTTTTGATTTGCTCTGCCTCCTTGAATTCAGATTTAGCAGTTTCCTAAATGCATATGTTTTATATCGAAATGAGATTCAGGATGATGAATACGTATCAACTGATGAATATGGCAGGCAGATAAAACTATTAGGTGTCAGAGAAAGAAACAGTTTAAGAACTCAGTTAGAATACCAGGCAACAAAGGGTTTGAGACTTCGAAGCAGGCTGGAGTTATTAAGAAATCGAATCGCAGATGAACCGGTTCAATATGGATTATTAATGTATCAGGATATAAGAGTTCAACTTAATCAGAAATTTAAGCTGGATAGCAGAGTGACTGTCTTTGATACAGATAGCTTTGATTCAAGAGTATTTCAGTTCGAAAATGACCTTCGATATGTGTTAACAAATACAGTTCTATCAGGAAATGGACAGAGATTGTATGTTTTGGGTACTTATAAATTTACAGACCATATTGAGTTATCTGCTAAATACTCAGTTACGGTATTTGAGGATCAGTTTTTCATTAGCAGTGGATTGAATGAAATAAAAGGAAGAGTTCGTTCAGCGATCGGTTTACAGTTTAGAATTAAGGTATAATTAAGCCCATCTTATTAAGATTTTAGGAATTTTCGAATTCTAGAAAGTTTCATACCTTTTAAGCTTATATATAAAACCAAGAAAACGGCGCTTTGAACTATAAAATATTACTTAAGGGAGTAGCTTTTGGGCTCCTGATCTGTTCATCTACACTTATTCCAACAGAATCTTTTGCACAAGGTTCACTACAGCAGGAGCTAGACAGTAGAGGTTTGACGCTTGAGCAGGTTCAGAATCTTGCAAGAAGAGCAGGTGTAAATCCAAACGACCCTCAGGCTTTGGCTAGATTTGCACGTCAAAATGGTGTGCCAGAAGCAACTATTCAGGAGTACTTAGTTCAGTTAAGAGCTTTAGAGGGTGGAGCTTCTACTGACTCTACAGGGGTTGTTGATTTAACAGGTACTTCAATTACTACATCAGAATTAATTGACTCAACCATTGATACATCAGAGGCAGTATCTCAAATCAGACCGATTCCAACTAAAAATGGATTGGAATATTTTGGTTATCGCTTATTTGGTGACGCTCCTGATCCATTTAAACCGAGTGCCATTGGTCCTGTGGATGCTGGATATGTAATTGGCCCTGAAGATCAGTTAAGATTGTCCGTTTGGGGTGCAACAGAGTTTCAATATGATTTAGACGTAGATGCGGAAGGCAGAATTTTTATTCCAACGATAGGACAATTAACGGTGGCTGGGCAGTCACTGGCTGATCTCAGAAAATCACTCAAATTAAGACTTTCAAAGAGTTATAGTGGGCTGGTTAAAGATCCTCCAACAGTATATATGGATCTGGCTGTTACACGATTCAAGCCTATCGAAGTGTTTGTACTTGGTGAAGTCGAAAATCCGGGTGGCTATACTTTTTCAAGTAGACCAAGTCTTTTCAATATTCTTTATGCAGTTGGCGGTCCAACCATAAATGGGTCATTACGTGATATAAAAATCATTAGAGAAGGCAAGGTAATTGCTTCTGTTGATATGTATGAACTCCTCTTAAAGGGTATGGATTCAAGTAATACCCCAATCATATCTAATGACAGAATATTTATTGCACCTAGAGTTTCTGAAGTATCCATAAATGGCCCTGTTATGAGACCTGCAATATATGAGCTCAAGAAAGGGGAAAACATTGCTGATCTGGTAGAATTTGCGGGTGGTTTAAGACCAGAGGCATATGGTGATCGATTTCAGGTTAATAGAATAACTCCAATCGAAAAAAGAGTGGATCCTTCACTGGCAAGAGAAGTTCTAGACTTTAATCTTAATGATGCCTTGAGTGGAACAATTGATGTTGAGCTTACTGATGGGGATCAAGTGAGTTTGTTTAACATTTCAAGTATTTCCGATCAATATGTAAGAATAACAGGTGCAGTAAATCAACCAGGCACTTATGGACTTGATCAGAGTATTTCTAATGTGAAGGATCTGATTATGAAAGCTGACAGCTTACGTGATGATGCCTTGACCGGTATAGCTCTTATTACCAGAACAAGAGATGACTCCACAAAAATAAGTTTCTCAATTAATCTTGCTCTTGCTCTTGAGAACGATCCATCTGAAAACTTAGCCCTTGAAAGAAGAGATGAGCTTGAAGTTTTTTCAAATAAAGTGAGTGAAATTGAAAATAAAAGGGTGACAATTACTGGTGCTGTTAGAAACACAGGAGAGTTTGAATTTGCTGAAGGTATGACACTGGAATCGCTGCTATTAAAAGCTGGTGGTTTTACAGAACGTGCATTTACCGGCGAAGTAGAAATTACAAGAACCGAGGAACTAAATTCAGTAACTGTAAAGACGCTGAAAATCACATTTCCCTTAATTGAAGACGCAAATGAAAAGTATAGATTTTATTCTGTAGACGACTTCTGGACTTTAATGGATAAAGCAGGAGAATTTAGTCTTAAAGAAAATGACAGGGTGTATATCAGAAATAACCCGGAATTTGAGCCTCAGACAGTGGTGACAATTAAAGGGGAAGTTAATTTCCCTGGTACTTACACGGTATTAAGAGAAAAAGAAACATTAGCTGACATAATTGTACGAGCCGGTGGCTTAACGGTAGAAGGCTATGCAAAAGGAGCCCGACTCAGACGAAAAGGTGAGAATGTAGTAATTGAGTTGGACAAGATCTTAAAAGGTAATAAAGATGCTGATGTGCAAATACAGGATGGAGATGAACTCTTTGTTCCTGAAGTTCCAAATGCAGTACTATTAACCGGCAATGTTGCACTGGATGGTTACATAAAGTATGTGCCAGGTGCGAAATTCAGCTACTATCTAGGCAGAGCCGGTGGTTTACAGCCGGATAGTTACAAGTATGTATTACTAACACAGGCAAATGGTTCGACCTACAGGGTGAAGCGTAAAGGATTGTTCAAACATAATCCGGTTGTGGATGACGGAGCAACAATCAATGTAATTTACGAAGAGCCTAAACCTGATAGCGAAAAAGCTACCTTTAAAGAAATCCTTGGTGAAACTACAGCTTTACTCACATCCACTCTGACTATAATTCTATTGGTGGATCGTTTAACTCCATAATGAAGAAAATTCTCTTTGTTTTTGGCACTCGACCCGAGGCAATCAAACTTGCCCCGGTAATTCATGAAATAAAAAATCATAAGTCCGATTTCGATGTAAAAGTGTGCGTTACTGCGCAACATCGGGAGATGCTTGACCAGGTGTTGGGGTTTTTTGATATCAAGCCTGACTATGATTTGAATGTCATGAAAAAAGGCCAAAATCTTTTTGAACTCACATCAAGACTGCTTCTTGGGCTGCAAGATATCTTACAAAATGAACACTTTGATCTTGTATTGGTTCACGGAGATACCACAACTACACTTGTTTCAAGCTTAGCCGCCTACTACACTAAAATAAAGCTTGCACATATTGAGGCTGGTTTAAGAACTCATGATAAGTTTGCACCTTTTCCCGAAGAAGTAAATAGAAGCATCACTGGTAGATTAGCTGATATCCATTTTGCACCCACAGAGAAGGCTAGACAAAATCTTATATCAGAAGGGATTAGTGAAGAATCAATTATCGTAACTGGAAATACGGTTATTGATGCTTTATATCAGGGCCTGGATATTGTCAAAGAGAATGCCAATTCAAGTATTCAATCAATAGACGAAATGATTGATGTCAGCAAGAAGATGATCCTTGTAACCGGGCACAGAAGAGAGAATTTTGGTGATGGTTTTTTGAATATATGCAAGGCATTAAAGGAAATCTCAGATAGAGAAGATGTCCAAATAATTTACCCCGTACATCTAAATCCAAATGTTCAAAAACCCGTTTATGATATTCTGGGGGAGAGTCCCAATGTTTTACTGTTGGACCCTCAGCCGTATGAAACATTTATTCATTTGATGAATAAGTCGTATATCATTATTACAGATAGTGGTGGAATTCAGGAAGAGGCACCTTCACTCGGTAAACCTGTTTTGGTGATGAGAGATACCACTGAACGTCCGGAGGCTGTAGAGGCAGGAACAGTAATTCTTGTTGGCACCGATAAAGACAAAATTGTGAATAACGCAGTCACATTACTTGATGACAGTGATGCGTATGAGGATATGTCATTGAAGCATAATCCTTATGGTGATGGAAAAGCATCAGCTCGGATAGCAGAATATTTAAAAGATTTAGAACTCAATTAAAGACATGAACAAAGTAACAATATTAGGTCTGGGCTATATAGGATTACCCACAGCAGCAATGCTGGCATCGAAAGATGTGCATGTTCATGGTGTGGATATCAATGAAGGAGTTGTTGAAACTATTAACAAAGGGGAAGTTCATTTTCATGAACCTGATTTGGAGAGAATGGTTAGTGATGCAGTTGAGAAAAAGTTACTTGTTGCATCACTGAAACCTCAGCAGTCCGGAATCTATCTGATTGTAGTTCCAACCCCATTCAATGATAAAAAAGAGCCGGATATCTCTTTTGTTCTGGATGCAGCTTCGAATATTTCGGAATTCTTAAAAGAAGATGACTTGATTATTATTGAGTCTACTTCACC
>CBFHVG010000036.1:0-11075 GCA_965659005.1 uncultured Balneolaceae bacterium | reverse complement strand
TTTTTTTGATGAAAATTGAGCAATTACTTTGAGTTTTTGGCGATTTAATTCATCATCAACTTCATAGGTAAGCGCATCAGCCTCGAAGCTTTTAAACAGCCAGTTTTTAAAGATAGGTGAATTGATGTCAAAGGGCTCAATTCTGATTCTATCATCTTTAAATTCAGCTATTACTTCAGTAATCCAGGGATAGGTAATATCTCCATTTGGCTTATCAATAGATGGAAGGATCGGGTAAAATAAATTCTCATCTGTAGAATGAAAGTCAATCCCATAGGTTATTTCATTCCCTTCATCAGCAAAAGACTGAATAGCATCTCTTATGGCTTTGGTTTCAGGTTGGTTAAAATTTTCCCAGTCGCGATTTAGGTCTACACCGCCAACATTATAGCGCCAATGACCGCCATCTGCCCCATCCGGATTTGCCATAGGATAAGCCAGTATTTTAAAATTATTTCTGAATGATCTTGCTAATTCTGAATCTCCCATCATTGAATCCAGAAAATATCTTGAAGTAAGGTAACCACTTATTTCTGGAGGATGTTGTCTGCCCACGATTACAAGGGTTCCATTACTATTTCCTCCAGTTTCATCAATAATCAATTGCTTAAGTGGCTTATTTCTGTGGCTGAAACCTACTGTATCAATTCTTGCATTGATATCAGAGGGGATGTTTGCTAACCAGGTATCAAGTTCTGAGGATGTTAGTACCTCCTGAGCGCTCACCCATAATGTGTCTTTTGAAATATCGAGTTGAAGCTCTAAGCAAGTACAGGTACTGTCTTCCTTGACAAGATCTTCATGAATGGGTTTCCAATATATTTGGTCTGAGCTCACTTTTGGATAGTACCGATGATTTGCATTAGGATAGGTCAACTTTAGCTGAATACGTGTTGCCTCCTCCGACCAAATTGCAAAACTATACCAGGGACTGTTATTTATCGGGGCTAACTCAGGTAAAATGGTGACCTGATACATAGTGTCACCAACCAGTTGAAAGTCTGAAAGTCTGGCTCCGTCATACTCATTACTTACCCATACACGTGGTGAACCTGTTCCAATAACTCGAATTGGTTGTTCATTGAGTGTTTTATTTACCGTATTGGTAACATCTGGGGGATCATAATCATAGCCTGTAAACTCTTTTGAAGTACTACAAGCCGCCAAAAAAACACATATGGAAATGCTGAAAACCCGTATAAGGGAATAATGCTGACGTATCATCTGATGAAACATCTTTTAGTGAAAGCTGTTCATTATTATTAAAGCTTTAGGATATGCAATTTCTGACAAATATCTTAGTGCATCCGGATGTATGTTCATGAATAAAATTAAAGGTTTACATATCATTATCGTGTTGATACTGGGTCTTTTGCATTCCTTAGCTGCATTGGCCCAGCCAGTGAATAATAACATCAACTGGGATGTGAAAATTGTTGGTAATGAAGCTTATCCTGAAATCGTCCTAAAGAATATAATTGCAATAGAAGGACGCAATTTTATAGAAAGGATTACCACCCTCAGCGTTAACATTGATAACACTGGATATTCTGAAATTGAAGCAGAGCGCGATCGAATTAGGTTAGAGAGATTTTATCAGCGCCGGGGCTTTCCGGATATCGACGTAGACTATGAAATTATTGAGATAGACCCAGGTAAGGAAAATGAAATAGTTTTTTCTCTGGATGAAGGTAGGCCCATCCTTATTAACAAAGTTGAAGTAAGAATTAACGCTTCCGAAGAAGATTCTGCTGATATATTTGAAGAACGAAGATTTAACAGAGTGATGAGGCGGCAAGCCTATCGAATTAACAGAAGGTTCGAGGCCATCAAAGAGGCGGAAACGGAAGGTTCAATTATAGATGCCTTGAACAATCAAGGATATTTTAAGGCTGAAGCGAGCGTAACGTTCAGCGTAGATACCGTGAATTATGCAGCCGATGTACGAATTGAAATTAATCCAGGTACTAGAACCTATATCAATGAGGTTATTGTAAATGGTAATTCAGTAGTTGATGATAATTATTACACAAGGGAAACCGGAATTTATGCTGGTGACCTCTTCAGTGAAAGAAACATCCAGAACGCTCAAAGAGAATTGTACAATCATCATATGATTAAATTCGTGACTACGGATGTTCAGGAGACAGATGAAGAAGGAGAAGTGGATCTTGTCTTTAATGTAAATGAAAGAGATCTGCGCTCCTTTCAGTTTAGTGCAGGTATTGGCATTGACAGGGATATTAACAATGAATTCCTAAATGCAGTTAGATTACTCAGAACCCAGGTTAGCTGGACTTACAGAAATGCGGCAAAGAGAGGAGAGCGATTTAGAACCATTTTAATTGCTTCAGGTTTTGAACAAAGTTTACGTTTCGACTATCTATTCCCTTATGTATTTAATACTAAAAGTAGCTTTAGCATCACTCCGGGTTTTGAACACAGAATTGAGCCTTCCTTTGAGATTTTTTCTGTGGGGATTCAAAATACCCTGAGCTACGAATACACTAGGCAAATTACAGCTACCATTGGTTACGAGTTTACTGTAAACGATGAATTTTCAAGAAATGCTCAGGAATCACTACCGGATAGTGTTCTGGATTATAACGTATCCTCAATTCTAATCACCGGCTTTTATAGAGATAGAGTATTCGCGAATAGAGAAGGCTGGATTATTCAGCCATTTATTGAAATATCCAGTCCACTCGGAGAAGCAGATTTCAGTTTTCAAAAACTTTCTGTTGATGTCAGAAGGCTTGAAAGGGTGACCGATAATTTGTCTGTTGCAGCCAGAATAAGAATGGGAGCAATCAACTATTCCGGTCAGGATTCACTTCCACAGAATATTAGATTCTTTAATGGGGGAACCAGTAGGGTTAGGGGATATTCCAGGGATCAGCTGGGTCCTAAACGTCCGGTATTTTTTGAAAATGGGCAATTTGACCAATATTTACCGATTGGTGGAAGAGCGCGTTATAATTTCACAGTTGAAGTAAGACAACGAATTGATGAGCTCATTCGGGGTTTTGAAGTTACAGCTTTTCTGGATGGTGGAGCTGTATGGAAAAGTTTTGGGGGAGTTAATGGTATAGATTTTGGAGAGACCAGATATGGAGCCGGTGGAGGTCTGAGATACAGATCACCCATAGGTCCGGTTAGAATTGAATTTGCACGGAAAATGAACCCCACAGATGCCGACTTGAATATTTTTAATGGGCAAGACTTTGGTAATTTCTGGGATCGGAACCGTATTCACTTTAGCGTGGGGACTTCCTTCTGATGTCTGAACAGATTTCAAATAGCGCTGCTGCAAGAATAATTGGCCGATTAGGTCTGCTACTTTTTGTATTCCTGATTATTGGTGTGCTGGGGAGGCTTTCACTAAGATCAAATTTGGTTCTAAATACCATTAGCTCAAATCTGGAGTCTCGATTTACAAATGATTCTACCAGCTTAAGCATCGATAATATCTCTGGAGATGCATGGAACAGAATTACACTTGAAAAGATAAATTATACTGCAACAGGCACTCAGTTATATGCAGAAAGTGCTTCAATGAGTTTTGAGTTTCATAAGATCATTTTTGGTGACCTGATTTTTGATGAGCTTAGTATAACAGGTGCTAATTTAGATCAGCAGTTGATAGAAAGAGAAGTACAGGAATCATCAACATCATCCAGCGCGAGAAATATCATTATTAAATCGCTGATAATTACAGACTCGAATCTGGACTTAAGTAATATTGAATTCTCGGATATAGAAATTCAAGGAGCAGCGATTTTTGGTGATGTTACATCTATAAGTGTTTATGAGTTTTCATCTAATGTGATTGAAGAAAATCTGATTGATACACTTTTCATTTCTACAAAAGCAGAATTAGATGAAGCAAGACTCAATCTGAATGAATTTATTTTGAAAAGCGGTGAAACCGTGATTCAGTCTGCTGTTGATCTTCATCTTGGTGAAGAAAGTATTGACGCAACTGGCTCTTCTGCTACGCTTTACTTATCTGATCTATTAGAAACTGATTATTCAATTAATCTAAATGACCAGTTCTCCATTGATCAGTTTCAAATCAATGGAAATTTTGATCAGTTTAGTGTAGATGTACTGGCATCATCCGATTTCGCTCAAATAATTGAGTTAGTAATAGACTTTTCAAGGGATGAGATCTTTATAGCCAATAAAGCAGAACTCAAATTAAGTTACCTGGAATTGGCGGAGTTGAATGAAAAAGTAAAGAAACTGGATGCAGATTTCATTGTCTTAGAAATAAGTAGTGAAGATGGTTTTATTGGGAAAAATAATACCTCCTTTAAAGTATCATCAGAAAATATCTCAGTTAATGATGAAAACTTTCACTTAATCGAAGCTTCTGGCACAATAAGTGATCAGATCTTAAATGGTGATTTGAGTATTGAAAAAGAAGAAGAGAATGAGAGAATAGAGGCTAGATTTACTGTTTATTCCGTTTTTGATCGAATTGGTGATTGGACACTTGAAGGTGAAACCTACAATCTGAATCCCGGATGGTTGACAACCAAGGATCTCAATGGGTCATTGGATGGAAAGTTTGAGATTTCAGGAAATGGGATTGAGCTGGATGAAAACCAATGGACCTATACCTTTAGCTCCGATAAGGGATTAATTAATAATCAGAATTATGATCAGTTAAGTATTAAGGGATGGATTGATCATGAGTTAACTCTATTCGAAGTGACGGCTGGTTTGAGAGGCTCCATTGTGGAAGGACTCTTCAATAGTTCAGTTGATCAAGCTGTACCTAAATATTCTTTTGATCTGAAAGCTTCAAACATAAACCTGGAAGACATCACAGGATTCACAGAAACACAATCAAGTTTAACTTTCGATTTAAGTGGAGAGGGCGAAGGTATTAGTAGTGATAATATCCGTCTGGATGCAAAGGTAGATTTAAAGGATGGTCGCCTGAATACAGGTACTATTTGGGAACTTTCAGCAGATTTAAAAGTCCGAGACGAATATTTGACCCTGGAGAATGCATTGATTTTAAGCACCTTCGCAGACGGGACCATTTCGGCATATCAGAACTATGTAGACCTGGGAGATCCAAGCAATGAGACAGACTTTGCTCTCAATTTAAAAGATTTGCAGCCGTTAGCATCAATTTTTGATCTGAATAAACTGAATGCTGAAGGACGAATTTCGGGTAGCGTAAAGCAAACAACAGACGGTTTTTCTTTCTTCAACTCGAACTTTGATCTGGAGCAAATTGAGCTGGATGAACATATAAATGCAGATTCAGTTTCAGGTATTGCGGAAATTCTGTTTGGAGATGAAACCAGCTATAGCTTCATACTGGATATTCTTGATCCGGGCTATGGATCTCTGGAGTTTGAGGATCTGAAATTTGAATCCTATGGAAGAATCCGACAGGATACTGTTCAGGGTATTTATGAGTTTAAAATTGAGAATGAAGAGGATGGGTTTATAGAACAAATTGGATCATTCAAAGCAGATCGACCCAGCAAAACCATACACGCAACCGTAGGAAGATTTGATTACATGACTAGTGATCGAATCTATTCTCTTCAGGAGCCATTTAATCTGACAGCTTCACCCACTCAATTTCAGACAGATACTCTACTACTTCAAAGCGAAACAGAAAGCTACCTCTGGCTTTCATTTTCTCAATATTTAAGTGGTTTGGAAGCATGCTTTGTAAAAACAGAGGATTTTGATATCGGTGATTTACAGGACCTGCTTTTTAAGGATAAGTATTTGGATGGTAATCTTACCGGAGAACTGGAGATTGCCACCATTAACTCAACATTTGAAGCTTATGGAGTGATGCAAATTGAGAACCTTGCTTATAAATCATCAGAAATTGATCAATTTGCAATGGTCATGGATATCAAGAATGAACAACTTGAAATTGATATTCAAGGTAGGTGGAACGATAAAAAAAGATTAAGCGGCTATTTAAGGGCACCTTTTAAGTCTGGTAATCCGGATACCTTCCCACAGGATTTTTTCAATAAGAATGTGGAAGGAGAAATTGATTTCAGCAGCTTTGAAATAAGTCGTTTTTCAGATCTATTGGATTTAGCTGGGTTGTCTTCCCTGGAAGGTGAAACCACCGCACATTTTGAATTAACAGGCAATGTGGGTAACCCTGACTTAAATGGGCAAATGTTCATTAAAGAACCAACGGTTTCTGATATTCGTCTGGATTCCCTGAATGTCGATATGAAATATGATCATGATCAGACTGATTTGTTTGTTAAATCATCTCTTTTTGCAAGGAACTTGAGAGCTGCAGATTTGGAAGCTACTCTTCCTTTTGAGATTGATTTCAGAAACTTTGATCTCATAGTTCCATCAGAAGAAGATGAGTTATATTTGAAAGCATCTACATATAATCTGGAGCTGGCCCTTCTGAATGATTTCGTAGATGATCAGTATTTGGCTGGTATGGGCGGACGTGTTGAAGGTGAGGTAACGCTCTCAGGTACATTTGGAAAAGCCTGGCCAAAAGGGCAGGTACAATTGATCAATAGTCAACTTCTGGTTCCTTATACCAATGTGGCATTCCAGAATATAAATGCTCTGGTACAACTTGATTCCAATAGAGTCGAGATTCAGCAAATGGAAGCTGAAAGTGAAAATGGGCGTCTGGATATAAAGGGTTCGATTGGTTTAGACGGGATCGAAGCGACAAATCTGGACCTTGATATAAATTCAGATAATTTTAAAATCTCCAATACTCGCGATGTGCAACTATGGCTTAGTACATCGACAAAACTGACCGGTACTAATGATGCTCCTGAGCTTGTTGGTGATGTCTATCTAAACGATGGCTATTTGTTTTCAACTAAACTTGGAGAAGGCGGCCTCGAAACGGTGAGTATTGAAAGTGACACACTTGGGCTTTTAGTAACCTCAACTGATTTCTATAAACGTCTGGAAATTGATCTGGATATCTCATTGGCACCCTCATTCTCATTTAGAAATCGAGATTATCTGATCGTTGATATCGAGGGACTTGAAGGCGAATTAAATGCTCAAAAAGTACCTGAAGATAGTTTAAAGCTTTATGGAATTTTGAATTCGGAAGATGGATATGCTCGTCCGCTGGGAAAAAGGTTCAATTTAGAAGAAGCAGAGTTTATTTTTTCAGGCGATCCATTCAATCCTGAATTGTACAATGATTTCAGTTATCAACCTGTTCAATCACAGAGAAAAACGGAACAGCAGGTTTATATCTCATATTTGATTGAAGGCACATTAAATAATCCGTTCTATAGATTCGAAAGTGATCCTGATATGGAGCGTCAGGACATTATCGGCTACGTGTTATTCAACAGGCCTTATTACAGACTGGATCCCGTTGAACAATTACTGGTTTCAACAAATAGCAGAGATGATGTAGATGAAGAATCACTGGATTTACTGCTTAGCAGAGTTGAGCAACTGGCCACTCAGAGTTTTGGTGTGGATCTGGTTGAAGTTGGAACTTATAGGGTTGGACAGGAAAGAGGCACTTCTATCCAAACGGGCTGGTTTATAAATGAAAAAACATTCTTTAGAATCGTAAATGAAATTGGGGCTGCGACGCCCAAAACTCTCTTCATGCTGGAATATCTGATTAATCAGAATCTGGACCTTATTATTACTCAGGGTAACGACAGAAGGCAGGGCATCGATCTTCAGTGGATTTTTGAATATTGATCAGATTTGAAATATCGCATCCGCCTACTTATTTCATTATAATCTCTTCGGGATTTGTGTAATAAAAACTAATGGGACCACTGAAAGATGAGCACAATTGCAGCTAAGCTATCCTTAAAAGAAAAAATCGGATACAGCGTTGGTGATACCGCATCTCACTTTGTTTGGGATATGGTTGGCTTCTGGATTCTGATATTTTATACCGACACCTATGGAATTTCAGCAGCAGCAGCTGGTACCATTATGCTCATTGCTAGGTTCTGGGATATGGCTAATGACCCTATTATGGGTGTCATTGCTGATCGTACCAATACCAAGTATGGGAAGTTCAGACCTTATCTGCTTTGGATGGCTGTTCCATATGGAGTGCTTGCTGTACTCACTTTTACTACTCCTGATCTCGGAGAAACCGGAAAAGTCATTTATGCTGGTGTTACTTACCTCTTATTGATGACGGTATTCACTGCAATTAATCTCCCTTATTCATCACTTGGTGCTGTTATGACGGCCGATAGTATTGAACGAACCGGACTTAATTCTTATCGGTTTGTATTCGCTTTTGTAGGACAGCTTATAGTTTCAGGTACGGCTCTTACTCTGGCTAATTTCTTTGGCGGAGGTGATAAGGCGCTTGGGTATCAGATTACATTAATCTTCTTTTCCATAATTAGTGTTGCTCTGTTTATGGTCGCTTTTGTTACAACCAAAGAACGAGTAGAGCCACCTAAAGATCAGGTAAACTCACTTAAGGAGGATTTCAGAAATCTGCTCAAGAACAGACCATGGATGATGTTATTCTTTGTGGGTGTGGTTTCTTTTGTGATGTTTGCCCTACAGAATCTATCTATAGCTTATTACTTCAAGTATTACATCGGAGATGAAGAAAGTGTTCAGCTCTTTAATGTAATCGGGACCATTGCCCTAATCATAGTTATTCCTTTTTCAAAAAGCCTGGCAAAACGGTTTGGTAAGAGAAACACCTTTATCGGTAGTTCTATACTATCCGGAATCTTTTTCATGCTAATTTACCTGCCAGGATCTGAAGATATTTATACGATCTACGCTTTCAATATTCTTGCAAAGATGGCTTATGCACCTGCTGTTCCATTGCTCTGGACCATGCTAGGAGACACTGCTGACTACTCAGAATGGAAACACAATCGCCGCTCCACTGGCTTGGTATTTTCAGCCGCAACTTTTGCTCAAAAAGCAGGATGGGGTATTGGTGGTGCATTGGCTGGCTGGTTGCTTGCACTTTATAATTTTGTGCCGAATGTTGAGCAAACACCTGAAGCAATTACAGGAATTAAATTAATGATTTCAGTCTTCCCGGGATTTCTGTACATGTCATGTGCCGGTTTCCTTTTCTTCTATAATATTGATCGAAATACGGAAATACAGATGCAGGAAGAACTGGAAGCCAGAAAAAGTGCTGAATTAGCTATTTGATATGAGTTTAGAGGAGAATAAAAGAAATGCCATCGCCTTTTATAAAATGGCTTATGAAGGCAATCCAAGAGCAGCTGTAGAAAAGTATGTTGGAGAAGAATACATACAGCATAATCCTGATGTACTGGACGGGCCGGAACCATTTATTGAATATTTCGAAAGGATGCAGAATGAGTATCCTGAAAAATCTATAGAATTTGTTCGAAGTGTAGCTGAGGGTGATCTGGTAGCACTTCATACTTATCAGGTTTGGCCAGGAGAAGATGAATACATTACCATGGATTTCTTCAGATTCGATGAGAAGGGAAAAATAGTTGAACATTGGGATGCCATACAACAAATCCCAAAGGATGCAGCTAATCCGAATACCATGTATTAGATGTAATTAATCAGCACGATTTTTTCGTCTTCATTGTTATGAGTACGTCTATGTTTAAATCAGGAAAAGGTTAATTCAGAAATCATACGATCATGAAACATATGTACACACTTGAAGGCATGACCTGCAGTTCTTGTGAAGCCAAGGTAACAGCAGGCTTGTCAGAAGTTGAGGGAGTTATCAATGTTGAGGTCTCAAAAGACGAGAATTCAGCTGATATCGAAATGTCGAGTCATGTTGATTTACAAACATTACAAAAAAAACTTGCCGACATCGACGAGAAATACAGCATTTCAGAAATTAAAGAGACAGGTACATTCAGTGCTACTGTTCCTGCAGAGAAATCCTGGTTTCAGACTTACAAGCCTGTACTATTAATTTTCATGTACATTTTTGCCGTTAGCAGTGGCATTGAATTAATAGATAGTGAATTAAATGTAATGCGTTGGATGCGCCACTTCATGGCCGGATTCTTTCTAACTTTCTCTTTCTTCAAAATGATGAATCTGGAAGGTTTCAAGAACAGCTATCAGATGTATGATATTATCGCTCGAAGGTTCCCATCTTGGGGATATGTGTATGCATTTGCAGAGTTAATACTGGGTTTCGCCTTCCTCACAAACTTCAATCCCATCATAACTAACTCGGTCACTTTTGTAATTATGTCAGTGAGTATAATCGGGGTATTACAAACGGTTTTGAATAAGGAAGTGATTCAATGTGCTTGCCTGGGTGATGTTTTTGATTTACCAATGAGTACTGTTACCATCATAGAAGACGGACTCATGATTATCATGAGTTTGGCGATGCTGATTATGGCCCTGACTTAATTCATTATTTTCAGCCTGAGATGATCCTATTATTTGTTTATTTATTTATTGCTCTATTCACCTCTTTTTTATGTTCCATTCTGGAATCTGTGCTACTCTCAACGCCCATTTCCTACCTGGTGTCAAAGGCTGAAGAAGGAAGTAAATCAGCTAAAAAGATGATTACACAAAAGGAGGATATCGATAAACCTCTTTCTGCAATTCTTTCACTGAATACTATCGCACACACTGTAGGTGCAGCTGGTGTTGGTGCTCAGGCCACTATTGTTTTTGGTGAAGCCTACTTTGGATTGGTATCAGCAATATTGACCATTCTGATTCTGGTGATCACAGAAATTATCCCCAAGACATTAGGAGCAAACTACAGCAGAGAGCTCACACCATTTACAGCAACCACGATTCAGGGGCTGATCTGGATTACATACCCTTTAGTAATCTTTTCATCTATTCTTACAAGAGCGCTATCCCGGAAAAATGCTCAGACTACCAGCAGGGAAGAAATTTCAGCGCTTGCCAATATTGGAGCTCAGGAGGGAATCTTTGGAGATAAGGAGAACAAAATTATTCAGAATCTCATACAGCTTAAATCCATAAAAGTGTCAGATATAATGACGCCCAGAGTTGTGGTAATTATTGCTGATGAGGAAATGACATTAAAGGAATTTCTTACAAATAAAGACTTCCTACATTTTTCTCGAATCCCTGTT
>CBFHVG010000035.1:0-26593 GCA_965659005.1 uncultured Balneolaceae bacterium | reverse complement strand
AAGCCATTCATGAATCTAAAGCATGTATATTCGCATTTTTCAATCACATTACATGCTTTCATGTGTACAATTGAAAAAGGAATACCTAAGCCAAATTCTTCACAGCAAATCAAGTGGGTAAAACGAAGCGAACTTGCTGATTACCCATTTCCTAAAGCCAATAAAGTACTCACTGAAGGTCTTATGGGACAGGGACAGCAACAAATGGATTTGTGAATTGGCTAAACTGAGGAAGCTTCCACGTAAATTCGATGCTGATATGAAGACCTATCTTGATGATGTGGTCTCAAAAATTGAAACTGAAAGCTACATTCAGGATGATCCGGTTCAGTTTATGCATGCTTTTGACAAAAAAGAAGATCAGGAAATTGCTGGTTTTTTTGCAGCCATTATGGCCTGGGGCAGACGGGATATCGTGATCAACAAAGTGGATAACCTACTTAATCGCATGAATTATAGGCCACATGAATTCATCACCAATTTTAGTGAAAATGATGCTGAGCTTTTTTCTGATTTTAAACACCGCACTTTTAAACCTATCGATCTATACTGGTTCTTTAAAATTCTACAAGAGATTTATAGGCAACATCAAGATTTCGAAAGTTTCTGGCTGAAATGTTATAAGAGATCATGTTTATCGCTTCGACCGCTCATAGCTATCTTTCATGAGGAGTTTTTTGCCATATATCCTGAAACTCCACAGAGGAGTAAAAAGCACATTTCAAATCCGGAAAAGAATAGCTCTTCGAAACGCTTATATATGTATTTGAGATGGTGCCTTCGAAAAAATAGTCCAGTGGATTTGGGCATCTGGGATTTCATGCCTGTTTCTGAAATAAAAATCCCTCTAGATGTGCATGTTTCCAACATTGCCAAAAGAATGGGTTTACTAACCAGAACTTATGATGATTGGAAAGCTGTCAATGAATTAAACGATAGACTCCTAAAATTCGATAAACAGGATCCATCTAAGTATGATTACGCACTTTTTGGAATTGGTGTCTTATCTCAGGAGATTCCGAAAAATTTTCAGATCAATCAAAAGTAAAACATCTTAATAGCTGCTCCTATGTACATAATTATGGCTAGTACAATGCTGAATAGTGCATAGCTTAGAAGCATTGCGATAATTATTTTTATCACATCCCCTGCACCCTCACCAGGAACATAACTGTAAATTACCCAGCCAACATATGCCAGTAGAATGAATGTAGATACGTAGGTAAAAACAAAATTCTGCTGACCCCAGATTGCAATTACCGGCATCGTTAGGAGTGTCAAAATCGCTGCTTGAGTCATGCCATAAAGATTCATCACATAGTGATAAGCAAACTTTTTTCGTCTTCCACTAAAGAACAAAAATGTAAAGAGTGATGTAACCGGTGCAAAAACTAAGATGTAGAGTATAGAATTGAATTTTGTACTTAGCTCAATAGAGAATTCGCCTAAAATTCTAAAATATTCTTCAATATCGAACTCTGGTGCTACTTCTTTTAACTGCTCTTTTAATTCTTCAATTGAGTTATCACCCATTCCCGCTTCAAACGTATCCTGAAATAATTTTTCATAATCGATTAAAAAGGTTGCTACAAGAGTAGTTACTGCCAGAACACCAAAGCATATCTGAATGGGCCTGTAAATCGTTTACGATCAGTAAAGTAACTATCTATAACCAGACCCGGATTTTTAAACATGGTTATAAGTGTTGCGAATAAACCCTTATCCAGATCAAAAGCATCTCGAAGTAGGTCTTCAAATAACCCTTTTTCATCCGTTATCTCTTCTTCAGGCTTGTTCTGACTTGAAATTTCTTCCTTCATAACGTCTGATTTAAACAGTTAAATTAAAGCTTACATTAAAGTATTTAATCCGTATATTTGCTAGCTCAATATTAAAACAATTTAAAGGAAGTGATTCTCCATGATTGGTGTTAACGTAAAAGACAATGAGAGTATTGACAGAGCGGTAAATCGTTTCAAGAAAATGATTACGCGTTCTCGCATTCTCAACGAGTATAAAGACAGGCAACAATACACTAAGCCATCTTTGCTTAAAAGAGAAGCTCTCAAGAAAGCAAAACGTGAGCAACGCCGTCGTCAAAGAGACAATTACTAGAAATAGTATCTCTTGAGGAATTCAAGCCTTCGGTTATTTACCGAGGGCTTTTTTTATGGCATTTTGAATCGTTTTTATCCCTTTTTCTCCGGCAACAATGCCATTTTTCAGCCCCATCTTACTCGCTTCCTGAATTCTGCGATTCATAAGTGGAACCGAGCGAATTTCACCACCCAGTCCTATTTCACCAATCATAAACGATCCATCATGCATTGGCTGATCTATGTATGAAGACACTAGTGCACAGGCTACAGCCAGATCGGCAGCCGGGTCATTTATTCTGAACCCTCCTGCTATATTCAAAAAGACATCCTGAGAAGAAAAACTATAGCCGCATCTTTTTTCCAGAACGGCCAGAATCAGCATTAATCGATTCCTGTCAAATCCTGATGATGTTCGCTGGGCTGTCGAATATGTGCTTGGAGTTACCAAGGCTTGAACTTCAATGAGTAAAGGGCGGGATCCTTCCATAGTACAGGTTATTGCATTTCCACTTACTGAGGAATCTTCAGCCTGTACAAAAAATGCTGATGGATTGAGCACCTCTGTTAAACCATCCTCACCCATTTCAAATACACCAACTTCCTGAGCAGGACCAAACCTGTTTTTGATAGATCTTAATAGTCGATAGGTATAGTGATTATCGCCTTCAAACTGAAGAACGGTATCAACCATGTGTTCTAATACCCGTGGACCAGCAATATCACCCTCTTTAGTAACATGACCAATAAGAATAGTCGCCAGTTCCATTTTCTTTGCTACTTGCTGAATTAAAGCAGCACATTCTTTGACTTGCTGAATTGAACCGGGCATACTTTGAAGTTGAGTCCGAAACATCGTTTGAATGGAGTCAATAATCAGAAGGTCCGGTTTCGCAGTCTGAACTTCGTCAATTATTCTCTCTACCTGCGTCTCACTAAAGATGAATAGATTATCTGACTTAACATTAAGACGATCAGCTCTTTGCTTAATTTGGCTAGCTGACTCTTCACCGGCACAATAGAGAATTCTTAGTTCTGGGTTATACTTAGCAATTTGTAAGGTAAGCGTACTTTTACCAACTCCTGGATCTCCCCCAAGAAGTATATAGGCTCCATCTAGAATACCGCCGCCCAATACACGATCCAGTTCACTTATTCCAGTTTCTCTTCTGGAATCAGATCTGTTTTCAATTTCACTTAAGGCAATGGGTTTTGCAACAGTATCGAGGCCTTCAATTTTTGCCTTATGTTCTGTTGATTTAGAAGTCGCTTTTTTTCGCTCCGAAAATGTATTCCATTCCCCGCAACTTGCACAATTCCCCATCCACTTTGAGGTAATGTGACCACATTTGGAACATTCGAATTCTGTTTTCGATTTAGCCAATAGTTGAGCCGTTCTTATGACTTATTATTGTTGTTATTACTCACTGATTTATTGATGTACCAAGTCGTTGACATCATTCCCAATCCAATGCTTATGTAATAGCTAATTATTCTCCAGGCAAAAACTGACAGACCTATAAAAGCAACATCATCCCTCATTAAAGGCCCTTGAAACAGAACGAATAAACCTTCCACCCCACCTGAACCACCTGGTGTCGGTACCACAAGAAATGCCAGGTTCATAGCCAAACTTCTCAGGAATGAAAGTATTACATCAGCCGGTAGAAGACTTAATACAACAATGGTTGGCAACCAGATTCTGGCAAGCCAGGTTAAAACTGTAATACCGTAGGCCTTGGCAACAAAACTGAATGGTTTTTTACGCATTTCGTGAGCGTAAGACTCTAAATTTTCAGCTTCATCATTAATTTTTTTACTGAATTTCCTTAGCAAAGGAAGCTTAAAAATGCTTTTTATAATCGTCTTGATCGCTTTTGGATTCACCAGCACACCATAGGCCAATAAGCCGGCATAAGAAAGCAATCCTACATATAACAGAAGCATAGACGCCTCACCAACAAAGCCAATCTCTGCAGGTACAACTTCATAGAAAATACCAGCTATTAGTAGAATCGGTATGGCAGTTGCGAACCAAATCTGATCGAGTAAAACACTATAAAGTATAATTGCAGTTGATTCCCCAAGACTCACCCCTTCTTTGCTCATTGCATAAGTTGCCATTGGAGCACCACCAATTGTTGATGGAGTAACTGATGAGGTAAAATCCCAAGCTAGTATCGTTCTGAATGAAGCCAGCCAACTTATTTTACGTTCAGCAAGAAAGTGAAGTCGAGCTGCGGCAAACCAAACTCGAAGAAAAGAAACGACTAAAGCTATAAATAAGCCCGGAAGCCTTTTAGGAGCCAACTTTTCAAGCACACCAGGTGTGTATGTAAAATAGATAACAGCAGCCATTGCACCTAAACTCAAAGTCACTGAGATAATCAGGTACTTTTTGGAAAAATACTGTTGAGGTTGTTGTATTTGCTGATTCTCGACCGCCAATGCTTATTCGTATACGTTTATTTAGGCATGCTTATGATAGGAAAACATCTTGGACATAAAAAAGCCTTGTGATAAATAGTCACAAGGCTCTTTTGATTTTAAAATTAAGTTATCAGGCTACTGTGATATCTTTGTTTAGATATACATCCTGGATAGTATTGAGAAGCTTAACACCTTCTCCCATTGGTCTCTGGAAGGCTTTACGTCCACTAATAAGACCCATACCACCAGCTCTTTTGTTGATTACAGCCGTTTTAACTGCATCGGCAAAGTCATTAGAGCCTGAAGCACCACCAGAATTAATCAGACCTGCTTTGCCCATGTAGCAATTTGCTACCTGATAACGGGTAAGATCGATTGGGTGATCTGAAGTAAGCTCAGTATAAATACGCTCATCTAATTTACCATAAGAAGAATCACCTGAGTTCAATGCTTTAAAACCACCGTTGTTTGTAGGAAGCTTTTGCTTAATGATATCAGCACCTATAGTTGTACCTATGTGATTCGCCTGACCGGTAAGGTCTGCTGATGTATGATAATCAGTACCATCGTGCTTAAAGGCTGAATTTCTAAGGTAGCACCAAAGAATGGTTGCCATTCCTAATTCATGAGCGTAAGCGAATGCTTCAGCAACTTCAACAATTTGTCTGTTGCTTTCCGGAGAACCGAAATAAATAGTTGCACCTACTGCAGCTGCACCCATGTTATAAGCCTGTTCGATGTTACCGAACATGATTTGATCAAATGTATTTGGGTGAGTTAACAACTCATTGTGATTAATCTTAACCACATATGGAATGCGGTGTGCATATTTTCTTGAAGTAGCTCTAAGAACGCCGAATGTAGAAGCAACCGCATTACATCCACCTTCAATTGCTAGTTCTACAATCTTATCTGGATCGAAGTAATCAGGATTTTTTGCGAATGACGCACCACCAGAGTGCTCAATTCCCTGATCAACTGGAAGAATGGAAACATATCCTGTTCCACCTAATCTACCGTTATCAACTAGTCTCTGTAGATTTGCAAGTACCCTGTTATTTCTGTCTGAGTGATACCAAACATCTTCTACATATCTTGGTCCCGGTACCGTAATTCTGTCTTGTGAAATAGTCTCACACTTGTGTTCAAGTAAATAGGAGGTTTCATCTCCTAATAGTTCTTCAATGCTATTTAATGATGCTACAGCCATTTTTTCAAGCTTTTAATTATTGAATTAGTACAGCTTTAAATATAATATTCTCATAGGCAAATGACTACTACAGGCTCTGTAAGATCATTAAAATTCATTATCTTCATCAGAATGAAAATTGGCGATATACAACTACAGGAAAAACCGCTTTTCTTAGCACCTATGGAGGATGTATCTGATTCTCCCTTTAGACAGATTTGTAAATCTAAGGGAGCAGATATAGTCTACACCGAATTTATCAGTTCAGAGGCACTTATTCGTGAGTCTGACAAATCTTTCAAAAAGATGGATTTCAAGGAAATAGAAAGACCTTTTGGGATCCAAATTTTTGGCGGTCGTGAAGAGGCAATGGCTGGTGCTGCTCAAGTAGTACTTGGTAATAATCCAGATCTGGTTGATATTAATTTTGGATGCCCTGTTCATAAAGTTGTGAATAAAGGTGCAGGTGCGGCATGCCTCAAAGATCTTGATATGATGGAAAGGATGACCGGCACAGTTGTGGATGCCGTTGATGACCGTCCGGTAACTGTAAAAACACGCCTTGGCTGGGATGATCAAACTATTCGAATTCAGGAAGTGGGGCTAATGCTTCAGAGTTTGGGAGTTAAAGCTCTAACGGTGCATGCCCGTACCAGAAAACAGAAGTATAAGGGTGATGCTCGTTGGGAATATCTTAAGCAATTAAAAGATACACCCGGGTTGGAAATACCGATTATTGGTAATGGCGATGTAACCACTCCTGAGCTTGCAAAAAAGATGTTCGAGGAAACCGGTGTTGATGGGGTAATGATCGGTCGTGGTGCAATTGGAAATCCTTGGATATTTGAACAATGCCGACATTACCTTGATACAGGCGAATATTTACCCGAACCAAGCATTCAGGAAAAACTTCATGTTTGTGCTGAACAATTACGCTTATCTGTTGAACAACATGGAGAACGATACGGTGTGATTATAATGAAAAAGCATTATGGGCAGTATCTAAAGGGTATCAGAAATGCCAAGAAGCTTAGAATGTTGATCATGGAAGAAAGTGAAATGGACTCTATCCTTGAAATTTTACTGAATTACACTGAGCAGGATATTTACGCTCTAGCTTGATTGTATCTTTTCTTATTCAGCTGCGTAATCCCTCTAAAATCAGCTAAAAAAGAATTATGTTCGCACGTTTTCTCACAGCAATCAAAGCTTTAATTGGTGGAGCTGCTGTTGCTACTAATCCTGTAAAAGGAATTGCAGCATTAGTCATAGGCTTAATTATCCCTTATCTACTCTATGCCTTTCTGGGTGGAGCAGCACTCGTTCTTATTATCGTTGGTATTGTTGCCCTTGTATGGTGGCTCGCTAATAGAAATAAGTAACACTAGAGATAATCTCTACCAAAGAATGGCTTCAGTACCTCAGGAACTCTGACTTTCCCGTTTTCTTCCTGATAAGCTTCAAGTAATGCAGATACCACTCTTGGTAAAGCAAGTCCTGATCCGTTGAGTGTGTGTAATATTTCAATATTATCACTTTCATTTTTATACCTGAGTGACATCCTTCTGGCTTGGAAGGATTCAAAATTAGAACAAGAACTTACTTCCAGCCATCTTTGCTGACCTGGCGACCACACCTCTAAGTCGTATTTCTTTGACTGTGTAAATCCCATATCTCCGGTACACATAAGAAGTGTTCTGTAGGGAAGTCCCAGTTTTTGAAGCAAGGATTCAGCATGCGCTCTTAGAGATTCGAGTTCGTCATATGATGTGCTAGGCTCTACGATTTTAACAAGTTCAACCTTATCGAATTGATGTAGGCGGTTTAAGCCTCTAACATCCTTACCATAGGAACCGGCTTCTCGTCTCCAGCATGGAGTGTACGCAACGTACTTTATCGGAAGTTCATCCTTCTTGATGATTTCATCTCGATGAAAATTAGTTACAGGTACTTCTGCTGTTGGTATAGCAAAGAACTCATCTCTTGGAACAGTATACATCATATCCTCTTTATCGGGAATTTGACCTGTTCCTCTTGCAGAATCTTCATTCACAAAGTAAGGTGCCTGCAATTCTGTGTAATCTATACTGACTGCTTCATTGATAAAGAAGTTGATTAATGCTCTCTGAAGTTGAGCTACCGGTCCAATATAAAATGGGAAACCTGCACCTGTTACTTTAACCCCTCTCTCAAAGTCAACCCAACCATATCTTTCAACAATCTCCCAGTGAGGTTTACGCCATTCATCTTCATTTATATCACCCCAGGTTGAAAATACTTCATTGTCATTCTCTGTTTTTCCCACAGGGACAGATGGATGAGGTACATTTGGAATTCTATAGAGCATTTCATCTCTTTGACCTTTCAACTCTTTTAACTTTTCTTCTTCCGCTTTCAGAGATTCTTTTAAATCTGAAGTCTCTTTGATGATAGCTTGAGCTTCATCCTTCTTTCCCTGCCCCATTAAAGCACCAATTTGCTTTGCCTTGCTATTACTTTCACTGCGGATCGTATCTACTTTATGAACTAAAGACCTCCATTCTTCATCTATCGAAAGAACTGTATCTACCACACTATTATCCTTCTCACCCTTATCGAGCATGGCTTTTTTAACTGTTTCTACATTTTCCCTGATGAAGTTTATATCTAGCATTTCTTTCCTGTTTTAAATTGGTTGGCTAAGATAAGACACTCTGCTTTTGAATTACATACATTTTTTCAAACAAAGCTGATTTTAAAAAGTAATTTTCACCTTAATTATTTAAGTTCACTGGCAGACTACAAAATATAATTAGGGAAACGAATGAGTCATCATCTAGATGAAATTGATATTGAGATTTTAAATCATCTTCAGGAAAACGGACGGGCGCAAAGAAATAAATTGGCTGAGATAGTAGGACTATCGGTACCCTCAGTCTCAGAAAGAATGAGAAAGCTGGAAGAACGTGGTCTGATTCAATCCTATAACGCCATTCTTGATGCCAAGAAATTTCATTATGATATAACGGCGTACATGTTTGTCGAAGTGGAAGGTTCAGAGAATTATCCTGATTTTATTGAAAACTGCAAGCAACACTCAGAAGTACTTGAATGCCATTCAATAACTGGTGAAGGTTCTCACATTCTTAAAGTCAGAACTAAAAACACTTCCTCATTTGAAAAGCTACTTTCTCAAATTCAGTCATGGAAGGGTGTGCATAAAACACGCTCAAATATCGTTCTTTCTTCATTCAAAGAGACACGCTCAATAACCGTAAAGGTAGAAGACGAGATCATTATCTAATAATGCTTTTTTATTATTGTTAGAGCTATTTATTGGTTATTTTCAGACAAAATGACAGGAAAAAATCAATATGGATAGAGATGTATTCCAGGAACAATTTGGGCTTCTAGGCACATCTGAGTCGATGAAACAGGTCATCGACAAAATTATGCAAGTGGCACCAACTGATATATCCATTTTACTTCAGGGTGAAAGTGGAGTCGGTAAAGATGTTACTGCACGTGCTATTCACGCTATGAGCCAGAGAAAAAGAGAAAATCTGGTAATCGTTAATTGTGGTGCTATTCCGGAAGGAATTATTGAATCAGAGCTATTCGGGCATGAAAAAGGTGCTTTTACAGGAGCAAGTGACAGCAGAGAAGGTTATTTCGAAAAAGCGAATAATGGAACAATCTTCCTTGACGAAATTGGCGACACACCTCTGAATATTCAGGTAAAGCTACTTCGTGTTCTTGAAAATGGAGAATATTTCAGAGTTGGTTCCAGTAAAGTTCAGACAACGGATGTGAGAGTGATCGCTGCTACTAATAAAGACCTATGGGAGCTGGTTCAGGAAGGCAAATTCAGGGAAGATCTTTATTATCGACTTGATACAGTCAAAATTCACATACCTCCTCTCAGAGAAAGATCAGAAGACATCATTGCTTTGTTCAGAAAGTTTGTACAGGAGTTTTCTTCTAAATATGATTCTGTTTTTAGAGGATTTTCTGATGATGCAAAATTGCTTCTTACTTCCTACCGATGGCCAGGTAACGTTCGAGAACTTAGAAATGTAGCTGAACAACTGGTTGTGCTTGAAAAATCTCAGTTTGTTGATGTAGATAAGCTTCAAAAATACCTAAAAGGGCGTCAGCATACAGGTTCAACAGATAACCTTCCAATAGTAGCCGGACCTGAAAATCAGCAAGATGAATTTGATGAACCAAACCGAAGAGATAGAGAACTTATTTACAGGGCATTGGTTGAACTGAGGTCAGATATTGCCGACGTGAAAAAAATGGTTGGAAACCTCTTTTATGCAGCCGTGAACGACTCTGGTGTAAAAGCCTTACCACAAACTGCTTCACCATCATCTAACCCCATTATTGAAGAGATACGCAATATCCCTGGTGATTACCCAATTGGAGTTCAATCGTTACCAGTTATTGCTAATGAAGTCGAAGAACAGGATGAAGATGAAATGGCTTTAAAGAAATTTCTCAGTACTGATGAAATCCCAAGTATTGAAGACACTGAACGTTTCTTAATAGAACATGCCCTTAAAAAGTTTAACGGAAATAGAAGAAAAGCTTCTGATACACTAGGTATTAGTGAGCGAACTCTTTACAGAAAACTAGATCAATATGGTATTGAGTAAGCGTTTCTTTCTTCTTTTTATTCTTCTTCTTTCAACAGGCTGTCTGCGTTATAGCTTCACTGGAACTACAATTCCTGAAGGTGTAAATACAATTTATATCCCCTTTTTCGCAGATCAATCGAATAGCGGCCTTGGTGATCTAAGTGATCGACTGAATAGAGCTTTAATTGAAAGATTTGTTAATCAAAGTAGATTACAACTAGCGAACAATGAATCTGATGCTGATGCGGTTCTTGATGGTGTAATAATCACCTACTCCAACCGGCCATTCAGTGTTGCTGGAAATGAAGACGCTACACAAAATCAGGTTATGATTGCAGTTCGGGCATCATTCCAATACAGTAGCGAAGAAGGTCAGTTATGGAATAAAAACTTTAATGGGAATTTCACTTTTGATCCCAATGAGGACCCGATTGAGGGAGAACGAGATGCAGCTGATCAGGCGCTACAACAGATAGCAAATAATATGTTCAACGATGCTGTCAGCAGTTGGTAATATTTAACTTTGAAAGAAATCATTACTCTGCTATCATTGCTCACTAATGGAATCCTTCCCCTTTAAAATACCGAAGTCACTAAACTCCTATGTCGAGCAATTCGAAGGAGATCCTGAGAAGGTTATTGAAAAGTTAAAAAAACAGGTTCGTAAACGCGGACAGGATGCCGTAGGACATTTTCTATTATCATGGTTCTATCATGTTCAAGAAGATACTGACAATGCAATCCACCATTCTTTAATTGCAAAGACCTATGCGCCTGGCAGTCCACTTATGGAGCACCTCCATTACTTCTTGATTCATCCTGAAAAATTTGAAGCTACAGTTCCCAAAAAGCAGCGAAAAGACATCAAAAGGAAAAGATGGACAGCAAAAAGAAGTCCTAAGCTTGATCTTGATAAACTTATAGACATGTTGTCTGCAGTTGAAGGGCTTAGAATACAACTTCCTACGGAGGGTGAAGTAGCGGATGATCGTGATTTATCAACAGAGTCTGAAGGTGTCGATGATATTATCACTGAATCCATAGCAAAGATTCATATAAGCCAGGGCAAGAAAAAAGAAGCTCTAAGAGTATATTCAAAGCTTATAGAAAAAAACTCTGATAAAGCCGCTTACTATCAGGAAAAAATAGATGAGATTAACTCATCTAAATAATCAGAGCTTCACAAAGGGATTATTCTGCATTTCATAACTTACCGTTGTTAGCGGTCCATGCCCCGGATAAACCTTAGTTGCAGGCGGCAGAGTATAAATCTGATTTCTGATGGATTCTTCCAGCACATTGAAGTCCCCTTTATATAAATCAGTTCGACCTATACTTTCTCTGAAAAGTAGATCTCCGGCAATGATAAATTCTTCATCCTCGAAATAGAATGCCATATGATCAGGAGCGTGTCCAGGAGTAAAGAGAGCTCTGAATTCAAATGGGCCCTCACTGATGAATTCTTCTTTAATATCCTGTGGCACAAAATTGTGCTTTACCATATTCAGACCAAACATTTGTGACTGACTATGAGAGTTCTCCCATAAATAAAGATCCTTATGACTAAGATGAACAGGCACATCAAAGTCTTTTAAAACTCTGCTTAGACCCAGAATATGATCAATATGAGCATGTGTCAGATAAACAGATAATAGTTCATAATCACCAATTTCTTTTTTGAAGGATTGATATTCGGTTTCCGAATAAAAACCGGGATCAATAAGAAGGGCTTTGTCTTTTGATTTCAGAAGGATAGTGTTTTGCTGAAATGGTCCGACACTAAATATTTTTATTTCTGTATTCATGAATTATGGGCATAAAAAAAGGATGTAACATAAATGCTACATCCTTTAAAATATCTGTAGGCAAATTACTTCTTTGCGTAACGCTTATTAAAGCGGTCAATTCTACCAGCTTTTTGTGTAAAGCTTTGGTTGTTTGTGTAGAATGGGTGATTCTTAGAATCTACCTCACTTTTGTATACACCGTCCTTAGCTGGCATAGTAGATCTGGTTTGAATCTCACTGCCATCGCTGAGGATAACTGTAATTTCTTTGTAATCTGGGTGTATTCCTTTTTTCATTGTACTAGTCTATTCAATTTTCAAGAGCCCTAAAGATAAGGGCATCTACATCGTTTTTCAAGTTATTTTAAAAGTCTATGTCATTAAAATCATCCGGGCCCGAGATTGAATTAAACATCGAACCAAGCATATCAGAATAATGAACATGATCATCAAGATCTTGCTTACTTAGCATAGAGTGCTGATGGAGCGCTTCTAGTGTTAAGTCCATGATAGCGAGTTTATCATTATCGTGTGCTGGTTTAGCATATTTAACTACCAAAGAGTCTAAACCATCCACATTCGAAAGTGTTTTCTTGTACATTTTCTGATTTACGGTGTCTAAAATATTAATATCATTTCCGTTCGCGAACCAGTTTGTAATGTTTGTGAATTCTGCCTTCACTTTCTCATCCTTGCTCTGTGGGTTAGGAAAATGATGTTTAAACGTTTTAGAAATTGCTTTCCCAATAATATGCTTAGCCACATTTAGAGCTCCCTCCTGTTCCCCCTCATAAACCAGCTCCATTTTGCCGGTTAGTGCAGGTATCATATGATATATATCAGCGATTCGTAGAGTAACTTCTTTTTCCTTATTCAAGAATGCTCTTCGTTCAGCAGCTGAAACAATTTGCTCCATAGCTGTTATGGTGAGCCTGGCAGATACACCACTTTTTTGATCTATATATTCTGATTCTCTGGCTTCAAAAGCAGCATGTTCTATAACTTCCCTGTACATCATAGGAATGTGTACCTTGATGTCTTCATTTCTCTCCTGCCATGCTTCTTGCTTAGTAATTGTAATACCTGTGTTGATCTCACGAGGGTAATGAGTGAGTATTTGAGCATCAATTCGATCTTTCAACGGAGAAATGATATTCCCACGGTTGGTATAATCTTCAGGATTTGCTGAAAATGCTATAGACAAATCAAGAGGAATACGAACATTAAAACCTCTTATCTGAATATCTCTTTCCTGCATTATGTTCAGCAAGGCTACCTGTATTCTTGGCTGCAAATCAGGTAACTCGTTTATAACAAATATGCCTCTGTTAGTACGAGGAATGAGACCAAAATTAATCACATTCTGATCAGCCAAGCTTAATTTCTTTGTTGCTGCTTTTATTGGATCAATATCACCAATAATATCTGCAACTGTTGTATCCGGAGTTGCTAGTTTTTCACCATATCTTTTTGATCGATGTAACCAGTCAATCGGAGTATCATCTCCATACTTTTCAATTTGATCAAAGGCGAATTTTGAGAGTGGGTTAAAAGGATCATCGTTGATTTCTGATCCTTTTATGATTGGAATATACTCATCCATAAAATTGACAAGTTGTCTCAGCATACGAGTCTTGGCCTGCCCTCTTAAACCCAGCAAAATCATGTCATGTTTAGCCAGTAAAGCATGCTGAATCTGCGGCAAAACTGTTTTTTCATAACCTAATATTCCAGGGAAGAGCTCTTCACCCTTCTCAATCTTTGATATGAGATTCCTTCTCATTTCTTCTTTTACTGGAACAGATTCCCAGCCGCTTTTTTTCAGCTGACCAAGTGTAGTAATGTTGTCAATAGATAAATTCATGCATACATAATTAGTTAGAGGGATTAACGCAGTCACTCCTAAAACAATTCATGATATCATGAAATACTTTTACCTACTTCTGTAAGTGCACGTGCTTTTATAAGTGTCTCTTCCCATTCATGCTCCGGATCAGAATCAGCAGTAATAGCGCCACCAACTGAATAGAATAATTTATCTCCTTTCTGAATAGCTGTTCTTATCACCACATTAAAATCAAAATCGCCGTCCGGATTAAAATATCCAATCGCGCCTGAGTAGATTCCGCGGGTATAGTTTTCCAGTTCATCAATCACTTTCATAGCTGAAATCTTAGGTGCTCCTGTCATTGAACCCATCGGAAAACTGTGTTGAATAACAGCAATTTCAGATACATCATCTTTTACCACAGCCTCAACCGTAGAAACCATTTGATGAACTGTTTTGAAGGACTGTATATCAAACAGTGAAGTTACCTGAACACTACCAGCTTCTGCTACTCTACTCAAATCATTTCGAACTAAATCTACAATCATAAGATTTTCAGCTTTGTCTTTTTCTGATGCAGATAATTGCGCTCGTTCAATCTCCAGTTCATCTCTAGAATTACGCCCAATAGTTCCTTTTATAGGTTGTGAAATTAATTTCCTTCCTTCTTTTTTCAGATATCGTTCGGGCGATAAACAGGAAATTTTCAGGTTTTCAAAACTCAGAAATGCACCAAAAGGAACCTCTCCTACTTCTTTCATTGATTCATATAAATCAAAAGCACTGCCGCTAAAATCGTAGCAAATCTGATGAGATATATTGATCTCGTAAAACTCACCCTCATGTATCAGATGCTTTGCTTCCTGAATACAAGACTGGTACTCCCCTCGGTCTTCCATCTTTGTGTTTCTGATTTCAAAAGAGTCTCTGTCGTATTTATCATTTGGGATGGTGGCTTTTCCCTTTAGAGATGTAATTGAACCATCCTGAACATCAATTTTTAGTAATACTTCAGGTTCAAATAGAAAACAATCAGGAGCACCTATCAAATCCGGGTTATCACTTTTCAAATGTTCATTATAGTTTTTTAAATCATAGCCCAGATATCCAAAAAACCATTTATTTGGGTATTTATTTCTAAAACGATCAAGTGCATCCCAGGGATTATCATCTGTTCTCACGACCTTTCCATCTTCAAATATCTCGATATTTCTCCCCTCTGATCTAAATGAAGATTCAACACCAATAGCCAGAAATGAATACATACTTTCTGAATGATCCTTTTTTGAGGACTCCAAAAATAAAATTGTTTCATTCTTTTCTAAAGCTGATCTAATTACCTGAGATATCATGTATTCAATTAAGTATCTTTATATCAGTTAAAAAGCCGATGTATAAAATACTTTTAAAACCCTTACTGTTTTCGATGGACGCCGAGTCAGCTCACGACCTTGCGATGAGTGCCGGTGAACTTGTTTCTTCATCCCATCTTCTTCAAGATTTAACTAAATCAATTTATGGTTTCGAGCATTCAAATCTCGAAAGAAATTTTTGGGGTATAAATTTCAAAAACCCAATTGGTCTTGCCGCTGGTTTTGATAAAAATGCACGTATCATTAATGGAATAGCGGCTTTAGGCTTTGGATTCACAGAAATTGGAAGTATTACTGCTCAATCCAGTAAAGGGAACCCAAAACCAAGAGCATTCAGATTACCTGAAGACGATTCTCTCATCAATCGAATGGGCTTGAATAATGAGGGTGCTGAAAAGATAATATCTAGACTGATTGGAACTGACTTCCCCATACCTCTGGGAGTAAATATTGCTAAAACTCATAATCCGGCAATTCTTGGTGATAAAGCAATTCAGGATTATGTCATTAGCTTTGAAGAAGCTGAAAAAGTAGCCGATTATATCACCATAAATATTTCCTGCCCAAATACTGAAGAAGGAAAAACTTTTGAAGACTCAGAAGCTCTTTCTGCATTACTGGAAGCCATTCAACCTACTTCCAGATCGCTTCCTGTTCTTGTTAAGTTTTCAGTAGATCTTGAACTGGAATTACTAAGTGAATTAACTGAGATTTGCGAAAAGTTTGGCATCCAAGGATATGTAGTAACCAATACCTCATCCAAACGAGATCAACTTAAGAGTAGTAGTAAATTGATTCAAAGTATAGGCAGAGGAGGTTTGAGTGGAGCGTCCATTTCTGAAAAAAGTACACAGATAGTTCATTGGCTCAGAAATGAAATCAAAACGAGTCATCCTATTATAGGCGTTGGAGGAATAAATTCAGTTGATGAAGCTAAGCGAAAACTTGACGCCGGTGCTGATTTACTCCAAATTTATACCGGACTGGTTTATGAAGGGCCAGGTCTTGTTCAGCAGCTAAAGAAGGGGTTAATCGATTACTCAGTTGCAGAAAGGTCGAATGTGACATCGCACTCAACGGGAATAGCTTCATCCTGATAAGTTAAAGGAATGAATTTAAGCCGATCTTCTATTGCTTCTTCAATAACATCTCTGAACTCTTCATCAACATTGGCTCTCTCAAGGTTATATTCCACAACCTCACCTTCTGTTGAAATTTTAAATTTATAGGTCATAAAATACCTTTGAGTGGTATCATATACGTAGATTTCAAGTGATTCAATAAATGCTTGAATACCACCCTCAATCTCCGGACTTAATCTAAGATCTCGGCAAGAAAGATATTTAATTGCTTGTTCGACAACTGTCTCTTCAGATGTAAGACTATCTGCCGAAACATCCGTAATTAATGAATCTGTATTTATACTATCAGAACTTTGTTCAACAATGAGAAATATTTCTGGAATAGTGAGTTCCCCTGAAAGTCGCCTGGCAGGGTCTATTAGCTGAGAGTCAGAAAACTTCATCTTAAATTCCTCAAGAACTACGCGAGTACTATCCCAATATTCTCCGAAATATGGAAAGAACTTGTCATAATCCGGTTTCTTAAATGTTGAATCGAGTTTAACATTCAAAACAGCTTGTTGGGCAAGTGTTAACGTTGTATCGGTGCTTAGGACCCTTATAGAGTCTTTGTACACCTCAAATTGTTCAAGCTGATACTGGTATGAGACACGAGCTGAATCGTACACTTCATAATCAAGATAATAAACTGAATCTTTAGCGAGTTCTGAATATTCAAAGGCAGCATCCAGCATAATTCTGGGAGATAAGTAAAAGTCAGAATAAATATTTGCAAAGCTTCTAAGACTATCGGCCTTCTCTGCACTAACTTCTAAATCACTAAGCTGATCATAAACCAGTTTAAGACTATCTGCTTCACTAATCCGAGTCTCACTTTGTTCAATTGATACTTGATACCTTTCAGCGAGACGTTTTGCATATTCGCTTTCTGGGTAAAATTGAATCAATTCTTCAGCCACATCACGTGCAAGATCAAGCTCATCCAAACTGTATAAAAGTTCAGATAGTGAATAGTAAGAAATCGATGTAGCATCATAATCGGGATACTCTTCAATGACTTTAATAAAGTAGTGTTCTGCACTGTCAGGCATCTGAAGAGACAGGAAAAATAGATTTCCAAGCTCATAATATTCGTTAGCAACCAAATTATTTACACTATCCCTATCCTCTGGCAAAAAAGGAACAGCGGAAAGATCAATTTGAATATCACTTAATTGAATATTGGCATTGCCTGCATAGATGTTCGTTTCTGATGTTTCAGTCTGAGTAGAGTCTGATATCTCTATGACTATTGAATTAAATCTCCTCCAGTTATCAACCAAAGGACGGTCTCCCCATATAGCTTGAAACTGCGATCTTGCATCGGCAATCAATAAAGGATTCTTAAAATTGAGAAAACCGTTAGTTGCCGTACCTCGATTTTGGGTTTGTTCACGCTGAGAAACAGTAACAAGTGTATTCTTTCTTGCTTCAGCTTCTCTTAGCTGTTCTTCGAGTTCCTTCTTTCTTTTCTTTTTCAGTTCCAGAACCACCGAGTCCAGTTCTGCTTCAGGTAATTGACCAAGCCATAATAGGCTATCATTTAACTCTATAGATTCCCTTAGTCTTACATATTCACCAAATGAGGAAAAAAGTTCAGCTGCATCAAAACCTTCCGGCAATTCCTCTTCATCTACTCTGCCACTTGATGCGCTGTCATAGTATGATGCTGCCAATTTGAAATCATTGTAATAGTATCTGCTTATTTCAGCTAAGCCATAATATGTTTTAGCTATAGTTACATTTGATGGTTTGGAAATTGTATTTCTCAATACAGATAAATACACATCTTTCGCCTCTTCAAACTGACCATCAGCTTGCAAGGCCTGCCCCAGTTCATAATCCAGATCGGCTTTAACAGTAAAGTTCTTGTCGTCTTTTCCTAGGCTTTCAAATAACTCAAAAGACTCTTCATTCAAGCCAAGATCTCTTGCCACCTGGCCTTTTTTTACATTCGCTTCAAAAAATAAATTGTAGTCTCGATAGTATTTCCCAACCCCATCATAGGCATCATAAGCTTCTTCTGGTTTTCCATTTAATTCGAGTAACTGCCCGTATAAAAAATATCCCCTTGCCTTATGTTCTTTTGTAGTTAGATCATCAAGACACTCACTTAACTCTTTTTCGGCAAGTTCATAGTTTTCAACTGCAACGTAATGTTGTGCCAGTATAGCTTTAGTTTCAGCTAATAAACCCTTATCCCAATTTCCTCCAAATACTAGAATTTCATTTTGCAGATAATCGATAGCTTGATCATTGAGTTGCATTTCGAGATAATTTCTGCCTCTCCAGTAAACAGATCGTTGTTTAAGTCTTTCACTCTCTGTTGCCTGATATAATTCTTGAAATTTCTGATCAGCTGAAAAATATTCCTGTCTGTAATAATAGGATTTACCGATTATTTCTATGGCATCATCAACCCATTTAGATTCTTCAAATTTTCGAAGAATATCTGCACCCTTATCTATGGAAACTTCAAAATCTGCTCTACCTGCATTAACAGGCTCAAGATGTATACGGATGGGGATCAGGGCATTATACTCTCGATTTTGAGCTTCGTTTTTATTAACGCCTGATTGATAGCTTTTCTTGGCATTGTAGTAGGTATTATAATAAGCTCTGAAATCTCCGAAGTTCTGTTTAACAGACGATTTACAACCCGTAAATAAAACGAGACCAGCAAAAACTAATATGAAATACTGTTTTCGGATAGAGTTGAAGTACATATTATAAGTACAGGATAAGAAACGACCTTATTTATTCAATCGTACTTACTTTTATCATATTTGTACGTCCACGCAACGATAATGGTATACCTGTCGCTACGATTACACGATCACCTTCTTTTACTATTTCCTGATCTTTCATGTAATCTTCCATCAGCTTAACACTTTTATCAGTGTCAAAGAGTTCTTTTAATCTTACTGATGTTACACCCCAAACAAGATTAAGCTGACGCCTAACCTTTTGACTCTCGGTAAAGGCAACAATAGGAACTTTAGGTCTAAATTTGGCTATTCGCCTCGCAGTACTTCCTGAGTGAGTGATTGTACTTATTACACTAGCTTCAACATTTTCAGCAATCGTTACACAAGAATAGGCAAGAGATTCCACAACCTGCTTGTCTTTCCATTCCGGTTTAACATACTGCAAACTGTTATACATGCCTTCGTCCTTCTCTTCAACAGATCGACAAATTGAATCCATGACCTTAACTGCTTCAAATGGATAATCCCCGGCAGCAGTTTCTCCAGACAACATTACAGCATCAGTACCATCTAGTACCGCATTTGCCACATCTGAACTCTCAGCTCTGGTCGGTCTTGGATTATTAATCATTGAATCAAGCATTTGAGTTGCAGTAATTACCGGTTTACCGGCTATTCTACACTTATCAATTATTTCTTTCTGAACTAGGGGTACCCGTTCATTAGCGATTTCAATACCCAGATCACCACGAGCTACCATGATTCCATCTGATTCTTCAATAATCTCATCAATATTATCCAAGGCTTCGGGCTTCTCGATTTTTGAGACAACCATAGCATTACTACCAAAAGCTCTAACCTTTGAAATAAGCTCTCGTACTTCTTTGCCTGTTCGTACAAATGAAAGTGCGATAATATCCACGTCCATTTCCAGTCCAAATTTTAAATCCTTTAAATCTTTTTCAGTTAAAGCTGGGATGGATATATCCACATTAGGCAGATTCACACCTTTTCTTGATTTAAGCTTGCCCCCAACAATAACCTCAGCTTTAAGATCATCACCATCTTTGTCAGTGATTCTGAACTCAAGCAGACCATCATCTAATAAAATGGTATCGCCGATTTTTGCGTCATTCGGCAGGTCATCATAATCAATAGGAATTAATTTGGAAGTACCTTCAACTTTTTCAGGAGTGATGGTAATTCTTGAACCGGTTTCCAGATTCTGCCCCCCATCTTTCATTTGCCCAACTCGAATCTTAGGTCCCTGTAAGTCCTGTAAAATCGGGATACTGTATTTATGCTTTCTGGCAGCTTTTCTGATATATTCTATTACTTTTGCATGATCTTCATGTGATCCATGTGAAAAGTTAATTCTGGCAACATTCATGCCTGTCAACAATAATTGTTCTATCTTTTCTTCAGTGTTAGTACTGGGACCGATAGTGCATACAATTTTTGTTCTTCTGTTTCCTATATCCATGTTATGATGTAGAGATCTTTAAAAATTGATTTCGAATGCAGAGAAAATACAATTTTATATACTATTTAAATTGTTTGAATGTTTAATTATCTAGTAGCAGTGAATAGAGCTTAATTAATTGATGAGAAAAGGATTACTATACATATTTATTCTTATTTCCCTGATAACTATTGGGTGTGGTTCATCTTCCCCAACTAATATTGATCGGGGATCTAACTATAAGTATCGGCCGGGATATCCAGAAGTACGTTTCTCTGCAATTGGAATAGTAGACATCAATAATAATAACTCCTTCATTAAATTATCCGGCGATATTGTATTCAAGAGTTTGGTATTCAAAAATATTGATGACACTCTTAGGGCTAACATTTTGATAGAATACAATGTGATTTCAGAAGATGATGATGAATATGTTGTATCCACACAGCCCAGATCATTACAGATCACTCCAAAACGTGATAATCGCTCCGTAGAAAGAGATTTATTCAGCTTTGAAGAAGATGTTAAAGTAAAACCGGGCAGTTATCGCATTCAGCTTTTAGTCACAGATAGAAACTCTCTTAAACAAACTACGACGACTGCCTTCGCATCCATCCCAGATCCAAATGATCCGGTCCCGCATATGACGAATGTTCAGATATTGGGCAAAAATCAAAAAGATGCTGACATTCGTAATTCGTTTTATACACTAAACACCTACGACATAACAAACAATGTAGATTCTCTTAAGTTTGTCTTCCAGGTCACTAATAATAAATCGGAAGATCCCCTTATCATCCGATCAAGACTTATACGATTTCAATCAGATACCACTATAGCCAGAGCAATGTATTTAAATAATTATCCTCAAGGCAGCATAATGTCTAGAGGTATTAATTATGGCAATCAGGAGGTTATACAGTCCACTCGCCGTGTGATCAATCAACCAGGAAGTGTTTTGATTGGGTACAAATTTAAAAACCTTGATAGAGGAAATTACAGATTTGAAGTAGAATCTGAGCCTGTTGGTGATGAAGAACTTGTTTTATATAAGGCCAGAGAATTTGGAATAAAGAGTGAGAGCTACCCTTTGCTGGCTAAAGCACATGAATTAGCTGCACCTCTCAGATACCTCATGAGTGATAAAGAACATCAGGCACTTATGAGTATTTCTGACCCTGATTCCATGAAAATTGCTATTGATAAATTCTGGCTTGGTAATATTAAGGACCCAAAAGTAGCCAAAAATGTAATCGCTCTATTCTATGAAAGAGTTGAAGAAGCAAATAAACTCTTTTCTAATTTTAAGGAAGGTTGGAAAACGGATCAAGGAATGGTTTACATCCTATTTGGGCCACCGTTTTTCATTGATCAGTCATTAACCACAATGGCATGGTACTACTCATACAACCGAGGTGATTTACGCAATACAATTGCTTTCTTTTCACCCAGAGCTAGAACCAAAGAATTCCCATTTGATAATTATGTGATTAATAGAGCCTCTTACTATTCACAGATATATTTCCAGCAACGAGATCTATGGCTAAGCGGAAACATACTTAGAGACAATCTATAAAGTATTTACAGGATTATTAAACAGGATCTAATTAACGAACAATAGAGCCGGCGAAAGCTTCAACGCGAAGTGCATTTCTAAAATTAGCCTCTATCTCTAAAGATCTGTCTTCGTCATTCGGATCTATTAAATTCCCTTGATCATCAGTAAAAACGCTATCCATTCTGACAAGATTTCTTAGAAATAAAGTCTCTTGAAGGTCAGTCAATTCTACAGATGGAAAATCAAAACTACCATCGAAGTCTAGTGAACTAAAATATTCGAAATCTTCTCCGTTATATTTTCCATAGACGATAAAAGAGAAATTCCCTCCATCAACAAAGTCAGTATCAAAAATATTACTTCCGTCTGGTACCGGTGTAATTGAAAGTTCATAATTATTAAAACCAGATACATCAAAACCAATCCCAGTAGATAAAACTAAACGATCGCCTACTCCATTCTGATCGTAACTCAAAATGATTGTAGATACGTTTTCAGATGAAATCAATTCTGTTCCATCTTCTAATCTTAGTATGAATTGATCCAAGGCGAATTTGAACTCTTCAATGAACAGGGTATCACCATTAACAATTAGATCTTCAGCAATTCTTTCAGCCTGGAAACGTAATTCTAATCGCTTTTCTATCTCACGGCTTGATGTTAAACAGGATGCTAGTACTGTAAATGAAATAATGGTCAATAAAACTAATCTCTTCATGGAGCGTAATTTGATATATGATTTTTGGAGTTTTTAAGATAAAAAAAAAGCCACATCAATGATGCGGCTTTTTATAACGTTTATGTGTACAGATTAGTCTGCAATAAACATATTCGCTTCGTCCAAGTTAGCTGCTAACTCAGCACCAGTTGCATCGTCCATAGTAAGTGTAAGTATTACTTCATCTCCTGCTGGAACGCTATCTGCAATTAGGTTAACAGTAATAGTAGCAGAGAATTTACCTGCTGGAATAGTTACTGAATTACCACCTGCGATAGTATAGTGTGTTCCTGATACAGCATCACCTCCTGTAGAGAAGTTGATTGTAATAGCTGAACTGGAACCGCTTGAGTTACTTGTAATTAATTGGACATCAATAGTAGCAGTTCCATCGTCATCAGAAGTGTTAGTTTCTAATGGGAAGAACGCAACTTGATTCGGTCCGTCATATGTTGCTTCAACATCGCCTTCATCAAAAAGGGAATCACATCCCACAAAGATCAAAGGAAACAGAAGCAAAATTGATAGATATCTTAATTTCATAATGCTATAAGTTTTTTAATTATGGGATCATTCTGCGTTTACAGGGTAACCTGGATTCTCAACGAAGAGTGGATTAATAGCCTGGTAGCTAGTTCCAAATGGAGCAAGAATTCTGTAAGAATCAGCTCTCATTTTAGTTTCACCAAGGTTATTAAGTACATTTCTTCCAGTTCTCTTTAGATCCCAGAAACGGTGACCTTCAACGATAAGCTCTCTGGATCTCTCATTGAGGATCTCAGTTTCGAACGCATTTACGTCTGCAAAATCACCAGCAGCAACTGCAGCAAGGCCACGAGCCGCTCTGAGGGTATTAAGAGGACCAACACCAGCTGCAACACCAGTTGACTTAGCAGCCGCTTCAGCTTGAATCAGGTATAGTTCAGCAATTCTCATGTATGGAATATCATCCACGAAGTTGCCTTTGTAACCATTCCACTTAGTAACAGCAACACCAGCAGTGTTAACACCATCACAACCAGCAGGAGCTTCAGGCTGAGTAGCACATGGTGCATACCAACCAGCTAATCTCCAATCAGCAGGATCGTATCTGTCAAGGAATAATTGAGTAGGAACTTGTGAAGTCCACTGACGAGAAGTGTATACAGCTAAACCACTGTTAGCATTTGACCCAGCAATACTTTCAGTTGAAGGGTTAACTTTCAACTCAAAAAGAGCTTCAGGGTTTGCTTGTGACCACATTCCTGCAACACCAGCAGCATCTGATACTAGATCAACACCACCTGCTTGTGCAGAAGCAATTGCAGTTGCAGCAGCAGTTGCGGCAGCAGCATAATCACCTTTGTAAAGTAATACTCTGGCTAACATACCTTCAGCAAATGCTTTTGTAATGTATCCATTGCTACCTAATGTAGTAGCTGGTAGAAGTTTAATTGCATCTTCTAGGTCAAAAACGATTTGAGTGTAAACCGAATCAACTGAAGTTCTGGCCACTGGCTCAGCATCAGTAAGATCAATCGTAGCATCTGTTCTAAGCATTGTACCAGCATTCCAGTTTGCAGTTGGGCCTTGACTAAAGTTGCCTGGCTCATAACCATACGCTCTAACTAGAGCGTGGTAAGCAAAGGCTCTCATAGCAAGAGCTTCACCTCTGAACTGATCTCTAGTAGCATCGTCAAGTACACCATCAGGAATTTCATTAACCAGAAGGTTAGCTTCCTGAATAACTTCGTATGCACCGAAAGATCCAATGTGAGCTGTTCCACCAGTACCAAATGCTTGTGTAAGCGCCTGGAATCTAGTTGAACCAATTCTATTGAACGTTTCATCAGCAAGAGCACTTGGGCCCACCATGTATTCAGTAGTCATATCAAAGCTTGTAAGAACTTTGGAATACATATTTGTTCTCAAGCCAGCAATACCCTCAGCTGTACCAAGTGCTTGGTCAGTCGAGATTTGGGTAGAAGGCTGCGTATCGAATATCGAATCACATGCTGTGCTACCTACAAGCAGTAGGGCGATAACAAGGATTTGAGTAAATCTTAAGTTTTTCATTGTATTATATCCTTTTCTGATTTTGATTAGAAGCCTATGTCAATACCGCCATAAACCTGTCTCTCAGTAGGATAAGAGGCAAAGGTCTGGTTTCCATAGATGTCAGTTGTAGAACCGGCAACTTCTGGATCATACCATGGCCATGCTGTCCATGTAAGTAAGTTAACAGCTGAAGCATATAGTCTTACATTCTTAACACCTAAATCATTTAGGAATTTAGAAGGCACATTATAGCTCAGTGTTACGTTCTTCAGACGAATATAACTTGTGTTATAGATAGTGGCAGTAGATAGCTGAGTTCTGTAGTTATCAGTTTCAGCAAAGTTAGTACCACTTTCGACAGCTCTTGGGTAGTGAGTAATATCACCTGGACGTCTCCATCTGTCATTAACCTCAGTAACAAGGTTCATGAGGAAGTCAGGAGTTCTGGTGAAGTAGTAATCAGTACCTGGGAATGCCCACTGACCAAAGCTAAACTGTAGGAATGCATCAAGTGACAAACCTTTGTAGGTTAGCGTGTTACCAAATCCACCAACAGCATCAGCTACACCATCTTTGTATTTAACGATGTCATCTTGCTCAGGAGTATAAGTGATGTTACCATCGATGTCGTACCACATTGGGCGACCATCAGCAGGGTTAACACCAGCCCATCTTGCAACCTGAATCTGACCAATAGATTCGCCAATTACCAGAGAGTTGAATGTTCCGTCAGGACGGATATCGATTCCGTCTGGTAGTTCAAGAATTTCATTTCTAATGAAAGCAATGTTGAATCTTGATGACCAGATGAAGTCACTCTTATCATAGTTTACAGTGCTAATTTCGAATTCTAGACCTTCGTTTCTAACAGCACCAATGTTTTCAGTGATACCACCGAATCCAGAGTCACCAGGTAGAGGACGAGAGAAAAGAAGTTCTTCGTTATCTCTTCTGTAAACATCAACAGAACCAGTAATTCGGCTTTCTAGGAATGAGAAATCAACACCGACGTTTAGTTCTTTCGCTTCTTCCCAAGTCAGGTTAGCATTAGCTAGCTGATTAGGAGTAATACCAGTTGCACCTTGGTAAGTACCAGCAAGTGCGTATAGAGACTGAGACTCGAAGTTACCAATTGCAGAGTTACCAGTAACACCGTAACCAGCACGTAGCTTCAGGTCATCCATGATGTCAAAGTTGAAGAAGTCTTCTTCAGAAATGCTCCAAGCACCAGAGAATGATGGGAAGAATGCCCAACGAACGTCCTGACCAAATCGAGAGTGACCGTCATATCTACCAGTGAATGTAAAGAAGTACTTGTTATCGTAGTTGTACTTTGCATTGGTAAAGTAAGAGTTAATTACATACTCAGTATTAGAACCGCCAGCAGCAGTCGGAGTTGAAGTAGAGTTCAGTACTCTAAAGAATGGTCCTGAAATACCTTCACCCTGTGTGTTGTAAGTCTCTGAGTATACATTTCTGTACTCTGTACCAATAAAACCAGATACATTGTGTACGTTATCAAAAGTATAACGTCCGTTAGCTACTAAACGAGCCTGAACGTTTTCAACGTTTCTGTTTGCAAAAGAAATCCAACCACCTTGTACAGGAGCAGCAACTGCAGATCTCCATTGCTCATCCTGAGTGTTTCTGTAATCAACAGCAACC
>CBFHVG010000034.1:0-5335 GCA_965659005.1 uncultured Balneolaceae bacterium | reverse complement strand
CCAAGCACCTTTCTGCCTGGACTTAATGCTTCTTCCTTAAGAACAGGTGGATGCTCAATTTTTATGAAATAGGTGAGTAATACGATCCAAAAAAGCCAGACAGCATTCCCATTGAAAGTTCTTTCAGGGTCGATGATGTATATATAAACGGCCGTTAGTATAAGAGAAGCTACCCATCCAAAAGCAGTCCACTGCTGATCTTTTTTCATGGCGGAAACCATCAAAACGAATAATACAGATGCCCAGACAAGCCATGAAACTGTGGCGTATACATTGTCGATATCTTTCAAAGCCTCAAACAATAAAGGAATTGCGCTTACTCCTGCCAATGCAGTTAAGAGCACAAAAAATATTCTAGCTACCTGTCTGTGACGATCATAACCAATAAGTGAATATAGTACATGCCCGCCATCCAACTGTCCTACTGGCATCAGGTTTAACGCAGTAAAAAAGAGTCCCAGCCAGCCGGCGAATAAGAGAGGAAAGTGATACATCTCCCACATAGGAGGCACATTATCAAAGAATGAGGCAATGAAAGAGTAAAGGATTGTATCACCAATAATCAGTACTCCAACCGGGTTTTTATCAAGAATCTCATCCGGGTAAGTTCCGAATTCTGCTATATATGCCTTGGTTTCATCATGCCCGCCAAATTGATTTATAAAATCTGGTTCGGGAAGCGTTGAAAAACCGATGATTAAAACAATCAATGAAACAACAAACCCAGCCAGTGGACCAGCAATGCCTATATCAAACTGAATGTGCATTCTGGTTATACGCTCTTTAATTCTGATGATAGCTCCAAGTGTCCCAATAGCTATCAATGGTAAGGGAATAAAATAGGGTAAACTCACTTTTACCTTGTGATAAACGGCGGCAAAGTAGTGACCAAATTCATGAACAGTAAGAAAACTGAGTAGAGCTGAAGCAAAAGTTACGCCTCTTAATAATTCAGAGTTAATTGTAGAACCATCACCACCCAGACCAACATAAAGTATGCCTGTATAAGACACACTTGCGAAAGTGAGAATGAATAAAACTATGTGCCTTATAGCTTGTCCGGTAGAGATCTTATTTTTCGGGATCTGATCGGATAATGGAGAAAAAGGCTCAAAATCTCGATGAATACTGTCTTTATTATCTTCCAATGGGTGTTGTTAATTATTTCTTGAAATAGGCATGGTCATACACCTAGCACCGCCGCGCCCTCGACAAAGCTCATTACCTTCAAAACTGATGGCTAATTTTATGTTCTCTTCCAGCGCTTTGTCTTCATACTCTTCAATGAACTCAAATTGTGTCAGATAACGATAACCGTGGTTGATTAATGTGTTAAAGGTTTCAGTATTCCTTTCATAGCCAACAATCACGCCTGGTGCCAGTGCAAATATATTGGCTCCATCTGTCCACTGCTCACGGAATTGTGTGGTTCTGTCTTCACCACCACATTTGATTAACGTGTAATCACGTCCAAGGAAATCATTTAAGGCATATTCTAGCGATGGTACGGTCTCTGCTATAACCTTGTCCCCAGGCCTTGAAAGCATTACAACATTATTGGATTGCTCCATGATTGCAGGAGGAAAAGCCACGCATTCATTTTCACTGGCAAAGGTGAAAATAGTATCTAAGTGCATGGATGCCCGTTGTTTGGGTATATCAACGGCTACGATGTGCTTTGTAACTCCATCAAGTAATGCTTCAGCAGCTTTCATCAAACCACTGAAAGATGTTCGCTCACTCATGCCAATCATAACAACATCATTAGATTCGACTAGAACGTCACCACCCTCGATAGACTGATTGTCTTCAATTCGAATAGCATTTTTCTTTATGTCTTTGAATAAGGGATGATGATCAACAAGCGTTTCGACCATTAGTGACTCACGCAAACGAGCTCTTTTGGCGGCTCTTGATATTAGAACATGGTCATTAATTACCGCAGCGAGATCTCTTGTGAAAAGCAGATTAGGTGACGGGTGCATATTAAAGTTCTCTACCCTGGGATGTTGTCCCTGCATAATAAGATCAAGAAGCTCTGTGCGATTGAGGTCCAATAGTTGTTTTTCAACACTTGAAATATTGTACTCAGGAAAAGCCCGAATCAATTGTTCGATATAGTGAGCGCGGGCACTTTCTTCATCGAAAGCTTCACACAGAAGGTCTACAATTTCATAAACCTTGCCGGTCTTTCCCATCGCCGTTTGAAAAACATCAATCATATTAAGGTGTTCTCTTCTTGCATCTTCCTCAAAAATGATATCATCAAAAAGTAATTCGTCTTTCAGATCCGGATTCACCAGAGAAACTTCATGACCAGGAGTATGTACGATAACACCCTGTAGTTTTCCAATTTCCGAAGAGACCTTTATCTGCATGTTTTATAAAATAATTGGGGCTTAATTCAGGATAAATATACTAGTTAAAGGAACCAAGTTTCACAAGGATTTGTATTTACAGGTCATTATAATGATCCGACTTAAGCTTTAGAATTAGACCTATATATGACTTCAAAAACAGAAATAGAGTCGTTACTGTTTTTACTAGATGATCCCGACCCCTTTGTAAAAGAAAGCGTAAAGAACCGGTTTGAAGAGCTGGGAGAGCAAGTTGTGCCTTTACTTGATAGCTTCAAATCTGAGACTAAGAATGAGCTTCAGAAAAAACATGCTACTGATATTCTTCATGATATAACTTTCAGGCATTTACAAGAAGATCTGGTTGATTTACTGGAAAAAGGTATCAAAAGCAGGGTTGATCTTGAGATTGCAATTCTAACACTTGCCCGTTTTGGTTCACCAACTTTAAGGATCGGTGATTATCAAAAAAAACTGGATCATTTTGCTAAAATTTTGACGCCTCAGGTACGCTATAAGTTAGATGAGAAACGCAAGATGCGAGCTCTGCTTAAGTTTGTCTTTGAGGATTTGAATTTTACTGGTGATGATAAAGACTATCACCATCCTGATAACTGTTTCTTGAATACAGTTATAGACAAAAGAAAAGGGTTGCCAATCTCACTAAGCTTGATTGTAATCTTCCTGGCAAGACGACTTGATATGCCTTTTTACGGCGTAAATATGCCTATTCACTTCATGTTGAACTTTGTAGGTGAAAGTGAAGAAATCCTGATCGATCCATTTGATGATGGCGCCAGTGTAACTTATGATCAATGCTACTTTTTCCTTAAAAAGAATGGAATTGAGCCAAAGCCTGATCATTTTCAAATTGCCTCAGAGTTGGACATTCTGGTTCGTGTAATCAGAAACCTCGTACATAGTTATGAACACGTTGAAGATCCGGAGAAGATTGAAGACATTCAGCAACTCCTAGCTATTGTCGAATCCTACCTAGAAGAGTAATTCATCACTACTATATCTGTTTGGATGCACTTCCTCTGCTAAACGGTAGAAGGATTTAGCTTCTTCTTTATTTCCTGTGAACTTATGGATATCACCGGATAGTTTAAGGAGTTCCGGATGATATGGGCAATTCCTCATCAGGCCTTGAAGAAGATGAACTGCTTCCTCAAGCTCCCTCTTTTCAACAAGTAGTTGAGCTTCAATAATTCTGAATGGAAGTGTTCGGTATTCCTCATTAACTGATTGTACATATAGATCTGCCCGAGAGTAAATATTTTTTCCAAAGTAATACTCAGCCAGTTCCCTTGCGAGATAAATGGGAACAGAGTGTTTAACCAGCTTGTCTTCAAAGCGTCGGAGGAGTGGGCGATCATCGATGATCATCATTAAGCGTGTGATTACGGCCAGTAATTCTGGGCTTAAATCCATGCTAAATAACTGTGTTATAGCTTCTTTCGTCAGGATTCGTTTAATATAATCAATGAGATCATGCTCAGGGTACCTCGGGTTGATAATTTGTTCAATCTGAATGAGTTGTGATGCAACGGGCATGGCCAGCCATTCTGGCTTTACAAGTGATTCATGTCTCCACTTGGAATCAAAGTAGGCTGCATTTTTCCAGAACACATCACTTTCAGGGTCAAGAGCCAGTATTCGGCAAGTACTGGCATAGCGATGTTCCACTACTAACTGAGGAAGCATGATGATTTTGAAACCATTTGAGATCACCTGCATAGATAAATCCTGATCTTCGAAATAGGCGAGTTCATAATCCTCGTCCATGAATACTTTCAAGCCGCTTCTTAATACAAATAGAAAGGAATCAGCAAAACGTAATTCAACAGAATCGTTATCAGAGATGTTTTCTGATATTTGATCTTCATTAAAACAAGATGTTGCTGATGGAGCAGCAATTCCAATCTCCTTATTCTCTTCAAGCGCCTCTATCAGAGTTGAAAACACATCATCATGCAAAATGATATCATTGTGCATTATGCCCAGAAATTCACCCGAAGCAATTTCCAGCCCTTGATTTATAGACCTCGCAAACCCTTTATTTTCCTTATTTCGAACGATCTTTGCATTAAGAAAGGCTTCTTCTTCGAGTTGATTTAAATAGTCGTGAGTATCATCTATACTGGCATTATCGATTATGATGATTTCGAGATCGATGTCCTTACAATGTTCATATACAGTGAACAAAGTATGTTCCAGAATGGCTTTCCCATCCCCGGTAGTTGGGATAATCAGACTTAGCTTGTGTTTGTGCCCCACTCGAATTTGGCTTTGAGATGTACTAGATTTATTAAGCAAAGATGCGGTATTCGTTGTTTTATTAAAAATCCATTGTTCAAATTTAATTGCATAGATGGCGAAACAGAAAATTTCACGAGAAGAGCTGGTAGAGATCCGAAAGCGCGAGATGGCGCGAAAAGAAATGGAGCAGAGTATTCTTCACATGACGAAAATGGAAGAGGATGAACAGCGATTTACCGAGATGAAATTCAAGGATAAAAATCCTGTAATCATATTCATTGTGCGCTTTCTATATACTTTTATAATCCTTCAGGCTTTGGTTTGGGGAGTTGGGGTATTTCTGCCTTTCGTAAAATCATTGAACCCTTACGATCAGTATTTCATCTGGTTTGTTTCTCTGATGGCCGGAATTCTGAATGAAAAAACCATAAACAATATTCTTAGCTACTTTAAATAATGGCTGGTTATTCAGGCACACCACTACAGAAAAAACTTGGCTTGAAAGAAGGTTTCAGAGCGTTGCTGATTCATGAACCTCATGACTATCAGGATTTACTTGGGAATCCGCCTGGCATCGAATACATCCAATCTCAATTTGAAGAACCTCTCGATTTTGTTCACCTCTTTGCTGATTCCGAGTTAACTCTTCATCGGGATTTCCCACCATTAAAGGATTTTATCAAGAAAGATGGCATGATCTGGGTGAGCTGGATTAA
>CBFHVG010000033.1:0-27961 GCA_965659005.1 uncultured Balneolaceae bacterium | reverse complement strand
AGGCTTCAACACTCCGGGTATCAACGCAAACATTGGTATACGATTCAGATTTAAATAATTATAAAATGAGACTAACTGACTTCAAATTGAATAAAAGAGACAGCATAATTCTAATCATCATTGCAATTACAGCCGCTTGGCGAGTTTTACTTTCAGGACATGCATTCTTCCCTGAGCTTGCCAATCTTAGTCCATTAGGTGCTATTGCTCTGTTTGGTGGTGCCTATCTGAAAAATGCAAAAGCTTACATATTCCCTATTGCAGCAATTCTTATTAGTGATCTACTACTTAATTTATTTGTGCTAAATGGTGAATTCGGGGCAATGTATGAGGGCTTTTTATGGGTTTATGCTGCATTTGCACTCATCGTTTTAACTGGCCGATACCTTAAAGCGAATCAGAATGTTGGTCGTTTTATTGCCTCAGGTGCTTTAGCTGTGTTTATACACTGGATAGTAACTGATCTTGGTGTATGGTTAGGATCCGGAATGTACCCACTTACAGCTGAAGGTTTTCTGGCCGCATTGGTAGCAGCCATTCCTTTTGAAATGAATTTCCTATATGGAACCTTTATTTATAGTGGTGTTTTATTTGGGGCTGTAGAGTTATTGAAGCTAAGAGAATCTAAATCAGAAGCCGCTAAAGTTGTAGCTAAATAAGGCAGCAGAATCCAAATCCAGTCTGGCTTCTTTTTGAATGTGCTACTTTGGACAAGATTTCAGAGTTCAAAGTAGACACATCTCACCATTTATGGGCTTCTCATCTAAAAAATCTTGAAAATAAGCCCTAATCCTATGATTCTCCTGGTTTGTACCTGGGTGCTAAAATCGCTGTCATAGATCAAGTCATAATCAATAACAGCTTCCATAAATTCGTTAATCTTACCTCTGAATTCGTTATTGAAAATCACATCTGTTTTTCTGAGTGAAATCAGTAAGTTTGAAAAAGTCTCAACCTCACCCGTATAAGTGAAATTTTTAAAGAGTTTTTTATTCACTTCTAAGAGTATTTGAAAACCTCCCTCTGCCCTGATATCCTGATCCTCTTTGAATCCATATAATACATCAAGAGAATCAATCCTTACGAAGGTCTGTCTCAGAGCAAAACCGGCCTGAGCTACAAGCTCAGAGCTGGGATCATAGGATATACCAATTGATTCAGTTAAAAAACCTGGGGCCATGAAAGCGGATATCACTGTTTCATTATCATTTTCGAATCCTCTGAAAAGTTGAGTTCTGAATATGACCTCACCATAAGCTGATAATTTCTCTTCATAAAGGAAGTACTTGAATTTATTTACAACTCTAAACAGATCATCAGACTTCCTAAAATCCTCACCTTCCAATCGAGTTTGACCTAATCTAATAGTAGATCGAATTCGATAATTGAATGACTTTGAGTAGTACACATTATCAGTAAAGATTTTGGTGTTTAATGCGATGGTATTTACACCCCCAGAGCTCCAATTGGTATAAGCTGATTCGCTACCTGCTAAACCAATTTCAAAATCATTTTTCCAATAAGTAGAATCCGCCTGTTCATAGATTTGCGAGAAGGATTGTGTGCTGATCAGACTCACAATTCCCAATAGTAGTAATAACCTCAATATAACCCCTGTTAGTTTTAGAACAGCCTAATATAGAAATTGATGACAAAGAAGCTACAACTTAAGGCAATAAAAAAGCCCTACATGTTTGGCATGCAGGGCTTTGAATAAGTATTGAAACAGAGATTAATCCAGATCGAAACGATCAAGATTCATCACTTTATTCCAAGCAGCAATGAAGTCGTTAACGAACTTGCCCTTCGAATCATCACAAGCATAAACTTCAGCATAAGATCTTAGTTCAGAGTTTGATCCAAAGATCAGGTCTGCTCTTGTTCCTGTCCATTTTTGTTCACCGGTTCTGCGGTCTGTTCCAATGAACTGCTGTTCATCTTCAGAAACACTTGCCCATTTAGTGCCTAAATCAAGGACATTCACGAAGAAATCATTAGTAAGTGTTCCTGGATTCTCTGTAAATACACCATGTTTTGAACCATCATAATTGGTATCTAGAACACGCAAACCACCTAAAAGCACTGTCATTTCTGGAGCTGTTAGAGTGAGCAATTGAGATTTATCAACAAGCATCTCTTCAGCTGTGGTGTTATGCTTTGGCTTGAAGTAATTTCTAAAACCATCTGCTGCCGGTTCCAGCCATGCAAATGATTCAACATCTGTTTCTTCTTGTGCAGCATCCATACGACCTGGTGTAAATGGTACAGTTACATCGAATCCAGCATCTTTTGCTGCTTTTTCAACTGCAGCACAACCACCCAGAACAATCAGATCAGCCAGAGATACGGTCTTTGCATATTCAGACTTAATTGTAGACAAAGCCTGAAGTACTTTACCAAGCTGCTCAGGGTTATTTACTTCCCAGTTCTTTTGAGGTGATAAGCTAACACGTGCACCATTTGCGCCACCTCTTTTGTCAGATCCTCGGAACGTAGAAGCTGATGCCCATGCTGCAGATACGAGCTCAGAAACAGTTAAATCGGTAGAAAGAATTATTTCTTTGAGTTCAGCAATGTCGCTATCGTTAATCAGCTCATGGTTTACAGCAGGAATAGGATCCATCCAAACCAGAGTCTCGTTTGGTACTTCTGGGCCAAGATATCTTGCTTTTGGTCCCATATCACGATGTGTCAATTTGAACCATGCTCTCGCGAAAGCATCAGCAAATTCATCATGATTTTCATAAAAACGGCGAGAGATTTTTTCATAAGCCGGATCCATTCTTAATGCAATATCAGTTGTAAGCATAAATGGAGCATGTTTTTTCTCAGGGTCATGAGCATCAGGATAGGTATCAGCACCTGCACCATCTTTTGCAGTCCACTGCCATGCACCAGCCGGACTCTTAGTTAGCTCCCACTCATATTCGAACAGATTCTTGAAGTAAAGATTAGTCCATTCAGTTGGTTTTTGAGTCCAGGCACCTTCTAGTCCACTAGTAATGGTGTCTGCACCCTTACCTGTACCATAGTTATTTTTCCAACCCATACTTTGTTCAGTAATATCAGCCCCGGCAGGTTCTACTTCAACATATTTATCAGGATCGGCTGCACCGTGAGTTTTACCAAATGTATGCCCTCCTGCTATCAAGGCAACCGTTTCTTCATCATTCATGGCCATTCTTGCGAAAGTTTCTCGAATATCGACAGCAGACGCCAGTGGATCAGGGTTACCATTTGGTCCTTCCGGATTCACATAAATCAATCCCATTTGTACAGCAGCAAGTGGATTTTCCAGTTCTCTTTCATCGGTATAGCGCTTATCACCAAGCCACTCTCCTTCTGAACCCCAGTAAATATCTTCTTCAGGTTCCCAGACATCATCACGTCCACCGGCAAAACCAAAGGTTTCAAATCCCATGGATTCAAGAGCTACGTTACCCGCAAGAATCATTAAATCAGCCCAGGAAATCTTTCTTCCATATTTTTGCTTGATTGGCCATAAAAGTAATCTTGCTTTATCCAGGTTTGCATTATCTGGCCAGCTGTTCAGTGGAGCAAAACGCTGTGTACCGGCACCAGCACCACCTCTACCATCACCAACTCTGTAGGTTCCGGCACTATGCCATGCCATTCTTATCATAAATGGACCATAATGTCCATAATCTGCTGGCCACCAATCCTGGGAATCAGTCATTAGGTCTTCCAGGTCTTTTTTAATAGCTGAAAGGTCCAGTGATTGAAATTCTTCTGCGTAGTTATATTCTTTGTCAGTTGGATCAACAAGTTCTGAATGTTGTCTGAGGATATTCAGATTTAATGCATTTGGCCACCAATCTCTGTTTCTAGGGCCACCACCGGCGCTACCCCTAAGTGCACCTCCACTGAAAGGACATTTACTCTCAGCATTCATATTATAACTGGTCTTGCTGTTTGAACCGTTTGTCGAATTATCCATGGATTGCTGTATTTATTTTTTGATATCTAGAATTCTAAAGTAGACTCGTAATGTAATAAATAGAGTGCTTCTTTGGACAAAAGACTCAATAAATAATCTCTATTAATAGGATAAGTAGTGAATCTCTAAATCTTGCTTAGATAGGCATGTAAGTCAGCATCTGCATCGAGTCTCAACTTCTTTCTTAATCTTGATCGGCTGATGTATACACTAGAGGGTTTTATACTTAAATAACCTGCAATTTCTTTAGAGCTAAAACCTTTCAATATGTAAGTTGAAAGACGATGGTCATTTAGGCTAAGGTCTGGAAATTTATTTTTTAATCTTTCAATGAAATCCTGATGCAGTTCATCCATTTGAATCTGAAATGTCTGATCTTCTGTATCTAGCCCTGATTCCAGCTTCGCCAATGAGGATTTAACTATAGATCCTGTGTTTCCCGGATGTTTCAGAATTTCTTCTAAACCTGATTTAAGTTCGACGAGCATTTCGCATCTTTCATCATACTCTTTTGCCTTTGTAACCAGTTCTAGAGTCTTAGTCTTAAGCTTCTCCTTCAGCATATAATTCTCTTCCCGAAGCTCCATAATTAACTTGTCTTCATCTGACATCATTGAATCAACAGAAAGACTATTCAATTCAGCTTTATGGTCTTTTGTCCTCATTGCTTTAAAGGAAAGCATAAAAATGCTGAATGAACCCGCAAGGAGGCTAATCATATTTAATGTGCTAAAGTCCTGATGAATCATATGCTGAATATAAAAATTTGAAGGGCGATTCAAACATCAACAGGATAATTTTGCAACTAAGCGTATGATGAAATTTTTAAAGACTACCCCTTAGGAAAATGCTGTTCATTACCTCTTTCGGGCTACGATCGGCCTTAAATAACCCCCAGTGTTTTTCCGGTTCCATTTCATCGTCAGAACCTTTCCAGTTTTCATCAAAGGCTTCAAAGAAAAAGGTTAGGATATTTTCAGAATTACACCATTCCATCATCTTTTCGAAATATACTTTTTGATGGAGTTCACTCACATGATAAGGATCAATTCCTCTTCCATTGGAGTTAGTTGCCCAGCCTGCTTCTGTAATAACAACTGGTGTATCCGGGTATTTCTCAGCAACTGAATAATAGTTATGCTTGGTATAGTCCAAAGCTTCATCAATGTGTTTGTACTCCCAAACCGGATAGGTATGGATGGAAATAAAATCTACGGCTTCAGCTAAGCCTTCAAGTTTAATAAGCCACGGTACATAATTCTCGCAAAACGTAACCGGTTGAAAAGTATTTTTCTGAACGTATTTTACATATTCGGTGACAAGGTCTTCATGAACATAGTGGTCTGTCCAGTCTACAGTGGCTTCATTACCTACAGATAAGCAAAAAACAATGTCTGAATAAGTATTAGCCCAGTTTATTAGTAGGTCAATCTTGTCTTTATTTAACTGAGTATTCTTCTCAAGCTCTTCTTCGGTGTAAACACCACCGCCCCATGGACAGTTGAAATTATTCATTTCTGCCTCTATATAGGCACTAATCATTAGTTTGAAGTCGAGTTTCTCCTGGGTGATCACATCAAGAACTGTTTTTGCATGTTCATCGCAGTCATACAGACGTAAATATTTCCAATGCCCCTGAAGCATGAGTAAATCCTCTTTAACTTCCTCATAGCTTGGGTAGCTACCACCAGGATGCTGTCCATCCCTGAAGCCTGAGTAACATATAGCCTGAGCCGCTTCGACACCCAGTTTCTCGAATGTATTCATACTAATACTTCAGCTTTTCAGAAGCATCCCAGATGCCCCAATAAGCACCTACTGAACCTTCATCTCCTACTTTCCAGGATTCATCAAATGAAGAGAAATAAAACATCTCAATTTCTTCATCATGAGACCATAGATTTGCATTGATAAAATATTTCATAGCATTTAGCCTTGAAGGATTCGAACCACCTAAGCTTTCACCTTCACTAGGCCAACCGGTTTCGGAGATGATTACTCTTTTGCCGTTTGCAACACTTCTAACTAGGTAGAACATTTGTCTCATATGCTGGAGGGAATCTTCCAGACTGGTTCCTTCCCAATATGGATAGCAATTACAAAGTAAAACATCACAGAGCTCAGTTATAGCTGGTCTTGCAGCAAACTCGTAATAGGCATCAACATAACTAACTGGAATATGAGGTATTTGCTCTTTTACTCTTCTTATGTAATCCAGAAGTTGATCTTCCTCTAGATCTTTTCTGTAAAGTACTTCATTACCAACAGCAGCAATATCTACAAGGCCTGCATTAGCCAGTTCGATTAGTTTGGCTATTTCCTCTTCATTTTTCTCAGCGTCATCACCCAACCAAGCACCAACCAGTGTATTCAACCCGTGTTCTTTTGCAATGGCAGGTATAAGTTCATTTCCCTCAGTACATGAAAATGTTCTTATCCAATTTGTGTAGGGTTTTAGAATCTTAATTCTTCTGTGAATCTGTTCTTCTGAAATCGGGTCACCTGGCTCCTGTCCTTCCTGATATAAACTAAAGCAGAAACCATGAGTACCGCTATTTAATACCTCATGAAAGAGATTTTTTATCTCCTCATCAGAGAGATCATTAAGATAATTTAGTTTTTCAACTAGATCTGATCGTTTGAAGCTCAGGAATTTTTCTTGTCTGAATGACATAACTAATGATTATTAATTTTAAACTTTTAAAAGTGTGATTTAAAGATCGCCTCTTCTGTCAATTAACTCGGATTTAATTTCCATTACCTTTGCCTCATCTAAGCTGTAGCTCCTCATCACCCAGATTGCTAAAGCAGCAGTTAAGGCTGGAATTGCGATGTCGGCAATTCTGAGGTTATTTAAGGTTTCTACTGTTTGGGATGCTGCATTTTGATCGAAACCAACCACTTTTAGAACCAGCCCACCCAGAACAAGTGCAAGGGCTTGTCCTAGTTTTACCATCCACCAGTAAACTGCTCCAAAAGTACCTTCCTTACGTGGCATACCATTTCTCAACTCATCAAGATCGCACACATCGGCTGTCATACTCATCATGAGAGTAAACAGACCACCTAAACCGAATGCCATAAACGGAATTGGAATAAAAATTAACCAAGGATTTTCTGGGTTGAATCCCCACCATTTCAGAATATATCCAAGTATGGATACTGCTGTAGAAATTATAAAAGCCTGACGTTTACCCCAGCGATTCGACATCCATGTAATTATTGGTATCACTAGGAATGCAGTGGTCATAGCAGTAATAGTTGTAAACCAGGCCGGCCAGTTTCCAGCAGCTCCGAAATCACCATTAAACATATAGAAAACAATGATAAAGTAACTGAACGAAGAAACTAACTGGAAGCCATTAAATACCAAAAATGTAGCTGCACAAAGCTTCACAAACGGTTTGTTTTTTGAAACTTCGACAATACCCCTGAAGAGATCTGTAAGATTTGAAAACATTGACTTAAAGTTGATCTCTCTTCGATTCTCTACCTTTGTTGTATCAATACCGCGGCAGAAAAGTCCGGGCAAGAGCCCCATGACCATACATATCACACCTACAATTACAGAAAGTTGCCTTACTCCTACAGCCTGACTCTCAAAAATATCAGGATTAGCTATGATCACCCAAAACCAGGGAACTATCATCCAGGCAATCTGACCCATGGTTTGAGAAAAAGCCATGAGTCTGGTTCTTTCATTGTAGTCTGATGTCATCTCATAGCCTAAACCAATCAATGGTGTGGCAAACATCGTATTCCCAATCAGGAACACCATTGACATAATGAGAAAGTACCAGAAATTGTACATCTCAGTATTATTTTCATCCATTTGCCACAGCAGGATGAAGAAAATACCACTTAAAATGGCGCCAACGATGATATAAGGGCGTCTTCTTCCCCATCTTGAAACAGTATTATCTGAAATAAAACCCATAATAGGGTCTGTTAAAGCATCAAATATTCTTGGTAAACCTCCGAGTAAACCAGCTAATAAAGGATCCATTCCAAATGCAGTAAGCAGGAAGAACTGGAATATTGATAAAGCTCCTGGTAATAGATTTAGTACAAGCGTACCAGCTCCAAAAGAGAATTTCTGGAGCATAGGTACTCTATCTTTATCAGCCGTAATATATTTCGACATCTAACATCCTTTTTTTCAGTTTATGCTATTCAGCATTCTTACTTCAGTATCACGGTTTGCACAGCTTCACCATCGATGGTAACTGAAGAGATTTGCCCATTCAATTTTAAATTTACATTCTTTGCGCTGACACCTTGATTTAGCATCACAACTGCTATTGAACCATCTGAATTTTCAACAGCAGTTAGTAATAACTCCTCATCTTCAAGATCATGCCCAATTCTCACAGCACCGGGTCTTATATATCTACTAAAATGAGCCATAGTGTAGTAAATGGGTGTGTAGTAAACTTCATCGGTCTCCGGATCAACGATTACCGGTGCGAGGCACCAGTTACTTGCCCAATTTGGACCTCCTTGTTTATCTAGAACCATATTCCAGTCAACCCAACCGTCTACCCAGTTATTCAAAGAACCAATTATGTCCCTGGCATATCTGAAAACAGGAGAATATTTTGGATGCAAGTACTTCTGATCTTCAGGTGCCCAGTCCCAGCCCCAGTCTTTTGCTTCTTTTTTCCAGTACCAGTCATCATCTTGCCAAACCGGCACATTTGCATCAGCTGTTGCTTCACTTTGGATTAAGTACTTCTCAGGAGCTTTATTATGAGCATACTGTAATGCTTCAGGAAATACATCATAAGTACTTGCATACCAGTGAATTGCTGTTCCATCAAAGTATTTGGCCGCAGCTTCATCGTCGAACATGGTATCCACCCATTCTTCAAGGTGATCCCTGTTCTGATCGTATCCCAGCAGAACCACATCATGACCGTCAGCTTCCAGTTTCGGGCCTAAATGTTGACTCACAAAATCATTCATTTCCTGAGCTGTATAATGCATGCTTTCCCAGTTATTACCATTTCCAAGTGGTTCATTTTCAACAGTAATACCCCATATATCAATACCCTGTTCTGCATAGGCATCCAGATATTTTGAGAAGAATAGTGCCCAGGTGTCATAATACTCAGGAAGCAGTTTACCACCCTTCCATTCATTGTTATCCTTCATCCAAGGCGGTGCTGTCCATGGAGATGAAATTATTTTGAAACCCTCTGAGGATATTTCCATGGCATCTTTGATGGTTGGAATAACATCATCCATATCCTCTTCAATACTGAAACTTTTAAGCTCTTTATCCGGCTCAGGGTGATATGAATAGTTACCTAATGAGAAGTCACTGGAATTTATATGAGCTCGAGTAAGTGAGTATTTTGCACCAGAATCGCCGAAGTATGCTTCCAGTATGTCCAGTCTGTTTTCAGGACTTAATTCATTCAACAGATAGGCAGTAGATTCGGTAAATGAACCACCAATTCCTGTAATTTTCTGGAAAGTCTCATTGGGATTTAAATTTACATTAATGGTAGTATCAGCATCAGGGAAAGAAGTAATCTTAGTCAGTTTATTTCCTTTTGCCGAGGTTTCAAAAACCTCCATTTGTATTCCTTCAGATTGGGCACAACTCATAAAAACCATTAGTGTTACAGTTAGTAATATGTGAACATTCATATTTCTCATACTATTGGGATGCCCCCACTCTTTCTAAAACTTCCTCTTCAGTTGGTGGAATAAGAACTGTTTTCATCATCTCATCATAATCACCATCAAAGGTTTTTGTTATTGTATTTCCATCTCTAGTCAGTCCGTCAAAAACTCCATCATCAACCAAATCCCATATGGCATATTTCGCTTTTCCATCAAGGGTTATAAGGCCAAAGTGATTTTCTGAACCCTTCGGATTTTCTGCATTCTTCCACTGCTCATCAAAAGCTTCGAAATAGAATAATGAAATCCCTTCCTCATCGGTCCACTCGCGCATAAGTTTATGGTAGAGACCCATTTTATATTCGTCTATCGCTTTTGCTTCAGATGCACCATAGAACTCATTTGAAACCGTAGCCCAACCAGATTCACCAATATGCACAGGTTTATCGATGCCAAGTGATTCCATATACTTAACTACGCTGTTGTATTGTGATTTTGCATAGTTGACCGCTCTTAGCATTGAGTTATCGATTTTTTCGATGTCACTCAGATTCTCATCCTCCTCAGGAACACCCCAGAACATCGGGTTATAGTGCGTGTCGTGCATAGGATACGTGTGGAGTGAAATGAAATCGACTGCTTTGTACAATTCTGTCAAAGCTTCCTTATGGTATTCTTCTCCGCCGCCACCCCAGGATGCAAAATTATCAGAGCTTGTTATCCAGGTTTCTTTAGGAAGTGTACCATTTTGTTTGAGATCCTGAAGGTATTCAACCCAACCTAAAATAATTTCAGGATCAACATAATATTCCCATGCCCAATGAACCATAGCTTCATTACCAACAGCAATTATCTTTACAACATCAGGGTATTCTGCAGCAAGTTCTACAACCTTATCAATTTCAATTTGATTTGTGTAGCTGTTTTCATTTCTGATTCTATCAGGCTCTGATGTCCAGGAGTTCTTGGCATTGATCCAAACCCCCATCATCATATACATTTCAAAATCAGGATCCTCTTCTCTTAGCTCACGAATAGCTTTACAAAGGTTTTCGGCCTCTTCCATATAAATCATTTCCCCATCTTGAAGGTGATATGCTTTATATGTTCGTAACATTTTAACACCCATGGCATTCAAAAGAAGTAGATCTTCTTTTATCTGTTCTATAGTAGGCTGTTCCAGAAGAGATAACTCTCTGTATGATCCAAAAGAAATTGCTCTGTAGTCAGGGTTTCCGAGAATATCAGCAGCTGTAATTGTTTCAGGTGACATATTTTTTGTAGATGATGCACTCTCACATGCAAAAGATGTTAGTATGGATGTAAGTAGAATTAAACTGATTAATATTCTATTCATTACAGCATTTTATATTGAATCATTATCTGAGGTTACTTTCTGGGATTCCAACGTTAATTTGCTTGACCAAACCACTGCGATTAAAAATTTCGCTTGTAGTGATTGCATCAAGTTTGTTTCCATCCCATGTTTTTACATTCCCGTCTATTAGTTCAACTTCAATAGACGCATTATCTGATTTGAAATAACATACAGGTACCTGACAGCATAAAAAGCCGAGAGAATTCTCCGGAAGAGCTATCTTTTCAACTTTTTGAAGTGTATTTACATATTCAAAGTTTGTAGAAGCATCACTAAATTCTTCAGATTTTAATAGTGATGGATCAAATACCAGCTGACCATCCTCAACTGAAATTCCAAGTTCTCCAAACCGAACTAAAATATCTTCTTTCACTTGGCCGGTCATACCCGGTTGCTGAGCCCCACGATGGAATGGGGTATGTGAATATGGATCTGTCGGAAATGCACCATAAAGTTCAGGATCTTTATGAACTCCAATGCCTGCCTCAACTTCATAAAAATGTTTAGCCAAACCGTCCAGTGTGGCTTTATCAGCACCTTCAGATTCAGCATTAAAGTAAGACTCCATCACAGCTACATTTAGTTTTGAAACCATATGCCAGTAAATGGATCCAAGGCCTTCATAACCGTAAAAAGTACCTGAACGGCCAGTAAATGCTTTGTGATTAAATACTTCCTCAAAAATTTCAAGAATCATTGATTCTTCTGAAGCGATCAAATCACCATACTTCGATTCTTTCATCTCATCCAGAGCAAGCTTCAGATCTCCTGCATTTTTGAAATTGCCATTGAAGTGAAAACCGCCTTTAATATCACGGTTTAGAATTTGAAGATTTCCATCGTTCAGAAGACTCTGTAGTAGCTTAGATTTTTTGACTGAGTTTTCAGGGATGTTATTTCTCTGGAGGAAGCCTTTTAGTTCTTTATTTGGATAGAGAATGTAACTAAGCTGATCTTCTCTATATAAAGCGCTGTTCCTAAGAGCATTTAACACACTCAGTGATTCTTCTGCATTCAAGTATCCTGAACTTAAAACAGCTACCTGCCCTTCCAGCATTTCGTCCAAATATTCAATTTGAATGCCATCATCATGGTAACTCATAATGTTGTAAGCATGATAGAGATCATCACTTCTTTTGTTCGCTCTTATAGAGTGCTCAAGAAATTGCAAAGCATTCTTAAGGAATGATGAAATTTCACTTAATTGAAGCTCACTTTTGGAACCATCAAATCCATTGTCATAAATCTGATTTCTGAAATCTGAACCAGCCTTACCAAGGGCATCAGTAACAGCTTTTCTACCCGCATCATCAATAGAAGCAGATGTTTTATCAAGATGTTCGTTTAGTGAAGTGGTGATTCTATTAAAGAATCCACTTAGTTCTGATGATACTTCAACAGATGATTCTGATGATTCTTCAATTATTGGCTCAAAAAACTTTAAAAACCTTCTTAGGTAATACAATGTTACCATCGAAACACCATTACCCACAAGCGCATTATTAGCGTCATTCCACTCAGGTCTTTGAGTATTCAACCAAATTCCACCTTCAGGTATGAAGTTCGATACCTTTGACAAAACGGTAGCCAGAATCTTCTCAATAAAATTAACCCTATGAATATCAGATGCAGGATTACCGAGTAAAGCGCCATCGCCTCCTCTTTGTTTTACCTGCTCTCTAATTTTATGATCAGATTCATGATCAAATTCTATTGTGTCCTTTGGATCTCTACAAATGTCCTCATATGACTTAATTCTATAGGGAACATTTGCATAAACGAAGGTGTCCTGACTAAATAATTGTTTAAAAGCTTCCGGTTTATGGTTGTAATAGAACTCCAAGAATTTCAGTAAGTAAATAATCTGATGATCTCCCCAGTATCCAATGTAGGACCATGGATCATCCGGCTCGATTATTTCCCAGTCGAAGCCGTCTTTTGTAACTCGATATGGGTTATAGCCATCGAATGTGGAAGCGTTCAGGAATTTAAAAATCATTCCTTCCATGAACTCAGGATAAGAATGCGCCAAAGCTTCCCAATTCTGAAAGATATCTCTCCAGTTACCTTCGTAATCCAGGATCTTGGAGCCGTCAATTTCGTTATGAGTATTTATAGAAAATTTATTCCATGGTCGACTCGGATCACCATGTCTACGGCTGAATTTTAAAGGTAGATACTCCGTACCCAATCGTAGCAAATCTGCATCATCAACACTCTCCAGTTTTTCATCTAAGTCATTCTTGGTAAAAGTATTGCTTAGAGAGTTGATAAAGGCCTGGTTATTTTGAACTACTGATTTATTCGCTGTAGATAAGTATTTCGTGAAATCTTCTTTTTCAATCTGGTAATTCTCATCAAAAATTCCACCTCTCATTATATTGAAGAGAACATTTGAGTAGTGTCTGCTATCACTTAAGACATCCGCACTTTGCTGGATACCATCTGCAGCTGAAATCAGCTTAATTAACTTAGCCGTACCATTATCGACATCATCAGCTACTGTTTTTTCAATGTGAGCATCAGAATTAATGGCCTGTATTAAAGCATGAATACCGGATTGATTCTGATTTACATTCGCAACAATCATCCAGACTTTATCTGATCCTGCAGTAAGTGATATTGTCTTATTTAAGAAATAGGCACCCTTTTCACCCTTAACATCCTGTTCTTCAGTTACATTATTTCCACTTCTGAATTGATCCAATTGAAGTGAGGATAGTAAATAAGATGGGTTATCAAATCCCGTTGACCATGCCACATTTGCTTTTAAGGCTTCACTTGGCTCAGCTTTATCTACGATAATTGCACTCAATGCAAAAATCCCTAATCCTGATTCCTTATGTAGTTCAGATCTTTTATAAGCATCAACAAGATTTGAAACACGAGTTTGCAAATCACTACTCACCCCATGAGGCATTATATTCTGAATACCATCAAGTATATTTACTTCAACATCAGAGGAAGAATTATTTCTCAGGTTCGATTTACGAACAAAGCCAAATAGATTGCTTGAATTCCACTGATATGAATATGTGAGACCTAAATCATGGTTGACTTCCTCAAACATGATTTTGTTACCGTGTCTATTCTTATAGAGATTACGGCTTAGGTTATAATCACCGGTATTGCGATCAGAAAATGGCTCCCAAATCCTTAGTCCTTCAGATGTTTTAACCTGGAAAATGGATTTACTGCCCGTAGTATGAGCTAATTCTGTGAGTTTATCGTCGGTGTAGTAAGGAAATAATGCAAATTCAGCATTTTTTCTACCGGCTGTTAGACCCCCGTTTGTTGATATAAACATCCAGTGATTTGAATCACTTACAACGCTTATAAAAAATGGTCTTAATGAATCGTAATTAGTGATTTTAAACCAGGATTCGTTCTGGAATTCTTCAAGAGTAATGGACACTTGAGTACAAAGTTTTATTAAAAATTAACCGGACATACCCCATGCCCGGCGAAGTCGTAGAATGTATAATTAATTTGTTTCTTGGTAAACCCTCACATAGTCGATAATCATGGACTGTGGAAATGGTGTGTCAGGTGTTGTGGATAGTTCAGAACCGGTTTTGTAAGCCCTGATGTCAGCAGTGAATCGGTTTAATCTTATTTTTGCCCCTTCTGGCGACTGCAATGCAGCTTTGTCGCCTCTTGCAGCTAGTATAGCCGCTTGTAGAGATATCCCTTCGAAATATTTTAAAAGAGATTCTCTTGTAGCATTTGGAGCTATAGGGTCAAACTGGTGAACATCTTTAAGAACATAATAAGCTGCTCTTGGGAATAGTTCATATGTTCCCTGAACTGTGGTTGGTCCTTTCGCAGTAATACCAAACCACTCTTCATTCATGTTGTTTGAACCCTCTTTAAAATCAAAAGTATAGCCACCATTTGGCCATGAAGCGTTAACATCGTGCTCATCTAGGTTTCTAGTTTGACCGTACTTCCACCATCCATCAGAGAATTGGAAGGTAAAACCACCAAGAGAGTTATCAGCACCACCTAAACCTGGAGCATTTTGGTAGATGTCTAGCCAGTTTCCTTTTTGGTAGAATGCCTGTGCACCCTGATCTTCAACAAGGGCTTGTGCATTGTAGGCATCCGAACCGAATTCTGTTAATAGAACTGGTTTACCATATTCATCTCTTACTCGGTCGAATAAATCAGTAAAGGAAACTCCCCTATAGGTATTGGTACCAAAGATGTCGGCATCAGGTGTAAGCTCGTTGACTAGATCAAGGAACTGTAAATCCCCATTACAAATAGCGATTGGACGGTTAGTTGCTATTTGTTTCATTCTAAGGATACCGTCGTTGAAGGTCTTGTACATCTCACGTGCTTTTGCTGTAGAAGCTCTGTCTTCAATAGGGATATCTTCTGTTTCAGCACCTTCCCAGAACAATCCGTAGTTATTCTCATTACCAAGAAGGAATAATAGTACACCATCCACATCCTTGTAATCTTCAACCATTTGTGTTACCTCAGAGAATAAAAGCTCTCTGACTTTTGGATCTGAATAGTCAGTATTCTGTTTCCATACTCCATCCACAGTTAATCCATATCTACCAAATGAATGATTCAACATGGTGTAGATTCCGTAGTTCTCATATATATAGGTAATCCACTCTGGCTGAATGCCTGTGTAAACTCGAATTGCATTAACACCCATATTCTGTAACAAGCCCATTTCATAATCGAGGGCGGCCTTGATGAATTCAGGTGATTGATTCCAAAGACTGTAGCTATAGTTGGTGCCTCGGGGGAAGTAATCCCAGTTCATTCCATTCACCATCATGGGTTTACCATCCACAAGTAGGTTCCATCCGTTTCCGGAGTTCTCAACAGTCACATTTTGGCTTTGGCCAATAGCTTGTGAAGATGTGAATAGTCCAAGCAGAAATACTAGGATTGTGAATTTAGAGAAGTGCTTAAATATCCTCATACATTTACTTTTAGAATCCTGTTATGATTGATCTCAGTATAGTGTTAAACTGAGTTAGAATAATTGCAAATATAGAAAATGGCAATGTATACACTTTCTTAAAAAGCGCTTTTTTAGCTGCTAAACAACCTTATTTCATTGTCTCAAAAGCACTTGCGGATGAATTCTGCCTTCTGAATAATTTTAAAGATTTTCAGCTTGTATATAAGATGTATAGAAGATTTTCTGAATTTTGGAAAAAATCTCTAGGGCAGACCTCAAAATATGGATCACATCATTTCAAATGCTGGTCTAAGAAAGGAATGATCTTGTTTAAAGCAGGTATAGCATGTGTTTCAAAACAACTCTGTAAATATTCATTGCAACCTGAATCCAGGTATGCATGGTTGAAGCCATCAAACACTTCCATCGTTACTGACTGCCCTGCTTCTTCCATTTTATTGATATAATTACGAATGGCAGACTCAGGCGTTGTCTGATCTATACTGCCCACATGATGATATTGTGGAGGCAGTTTATAGTCGTCTGCATTTGGAATTGAAAATATTGGCGATATGGCTTTATATCTCTCTACATGATCAATGGGATTATAATCAGAACCAAACATTCCTCTTGGTTTTGCACCACCCATTTGCCAGAAGAAGTTCTCCGCTTTTTCAAATCCATAAAGAGCAGCCGCATACATATCAAAAGCACCATAACTAACCACAGCAGCCTGTACAGCAAGTCCGTCTTCAGCTGCAATATCTTCTGCAGTTTTCCCTTTAGGTAACCAGGATGGATTAAAGCCAATTACAGCTATTGCAAATGGTAAGATTAACCACTTGTGTGCGTTTTTATACTTCTCCATTAATCCCCACTGTTGTGTTGCTGAATTAATGAACTAAAAAAAAGGCAAATTGAAAAATTTGCCTTTGCCTGTAGTCAGTTGTTAGTTATTAAAACCTGACAGATAACCCTCCACCCCAGCCAAAGCGATTATCATAGCTTCCTGTTAACGAGAAGTATTCGTTTAGTAAGAATTCAAATCCTCCACTGTAAGTCCATTCTTCATGATAATTGGAATTATCAGGTAAGTCGGTTAGCAATCCGAAATCAGTTTGCCATTCCATATGTCCAACGGCAAAGAATCTTCGGGTAATTGGAAGATGTGATTCCATGCCCAGTTCCGGTCTTAAATTATGATCAATACTAATATCTGTATCTAAAACGAAGAGTAGTAAGTATCGAATACCCATTCTAGCTGATAGAGCTTCATCATCAAAGAAATGAGAGGTTTCGTTTTCAGCACGACCTCCTACATACCATCGGAAATAATCACCGGAAAATCGTTCATAGTCTGCGATTACTTCATAATTGTCGTTCCATCCATATTCAGCCTTCAGATTGAACTGATTTCTGGTATTTGTTGAAACGATATTAAGTGCTCCCATATGACTTCCACCGGTCACCGTTGCCCAGTTGAAATAGGATTTATCTGTTTGGTAGATAGTTGAAACTGGGTAAGCTGCTAACCTCTGATCTCTTTCACTGTCTTCGTAGCTGAATACTCTGGTCATGCCCGACTTCATATGATATAATAGGTGACAGTGGAAGAACCAGTCTTTTTCTTCATTTGCGGCGAATTCAATGGTAATTCGACTCATTGGAGGAACGTCTACCGTATGTTTAAGGGGTGAATTAGCACCTTGTCCATTCAAAACTCGGAAAAAATGACCATGAAGATGCATAGGATGATGCATCATGGTTGTATTGTTTAAGGTCACACGAACCACTTCACCCTTTTTGATCTTAATTTTATCTGATTCAGAAAGGGTCTTACCGTTAATACTCCAGGTATATCTCCACATATTACCTGTAAGGTTGAATGTCATGTAACGAACAGTGTCGCCGGTTGAAAACTCAGTCGAAGCTTTCGATTTCAGAATAGAATTGGTGTAGCCTACATCCCACATGAGCATTGCATCCACAGGATTACTCATATCGTGACCTGAGTGATCCATGTCCATGCCATCATCTTTCATATTCATTTTAGCAGCCATGGACGACGTGTCTTTCTTCATCTCTTTCATGTCATGCATGGAGTGATCCATTTCCATGGCATGATCTTTCATGTTCATTTTAGCAGCCATTGATGACGTGTCTTTCTTCATCTCTTTCATGTCATGCATGGAGTGATCCATTTCCATCATTGGCTTTTTCTGAGTCGCTTCATATTGGCTAAATACACCCTTTTCTTCACCTGGAAGCGACATGTCGTGTCCGCTTCCTCCATGCATATTGGCCATTCGGGCTCCCATTTCCTGATAATCGGGGAAAGGAATATCCTCAGCATATACTTTATCACCAGTACCAATAAAAGCTGATGCTGATCCCATCACATCCTGGGTAGTTGCCTGAAATTCAATGCTCTTTCCTTCTTTTACTTCGAAGATGAAATCATAGGTTTCTGCTAAACCGATCAGGACTTTTTCGGAATGAACCGGTTCAACATCTAATCCATCCGCTGAAATAATATTGAGGTGTTCTCCACCCAAATTGATCCAGTAATAACTGGAAGCGGCCGCGTTAATGACCCTTATTCGGATCTTTGTGCCAGGTTTATATTGATCATAGGTAACTTCTTTTTTGCCGTTGATGAGATATGCTTCATAAGGAATGTCTGATATATGCATTCCAGGCATTTGATTCGCCCATAGCTTGAAGGTTGAACCTAATGTTCCACTTTTGATGGCATGATATAGTGATGGAGAGTTCTTCAATCGAACTCCATACCACTCATTATGCCTTTTTAGGTTCTTTAGTATTCTATTTGGATTTGAATCTGTCCAGTCTGATAGAACCAAAACCAGATCTTCATCATAATCCATCATTTTGTGGTGTGGGTCAACGACAATAGAACCGTAAATACCTTTCTGCTCTTGAAGACCTGTATGTGAATGATACCAATAGGTACCTGACTGTATCAGTGGAAAGTCATAGCTCAGAGTCTCACCAGGTCTTATCGGTGGTGTAGTCAGATATGGAACCCCGTCCTGGTAATTTGGAAGAAGTAATCCATGCCAGTGGACTGAGGTCTCGACATCCATTTTATTTGTGACATTGATGACTGCATGTTTTCCTTCCGTAAATCGAAGAGTAGGTCCCGGTATGGAACCATTAATAGCCATTGCCATTCTCTCCTTGCCAGTGAAATTTACCTTGATTTCACTGACATCAATGTTGTAAATGATTGAATCGCCTTTGATTTCAGGAATTAGTTCCTGAGCGATTATTGGTGTTTGTAAGATGGAAATAATTAGTGCAGTTACTGCAAAAAGGGTTTTCATAATATTGGATCAAATAAAAATTTTGGAACATAATCTTTCAGAACGGTTCTGATGACCAGTTTAAAAAGTGCTCCAATACCTAAATCCGGAAAACCTGCTGAAGTATAAAGATGGGTGGTGGGGAAAATTCCTCTATAACTACATCGGATGAATTTAACCTTTGAACCGATGGGAAGTCTAAATCAATGATAAACTTAGAGGATGAAACTTTTATGCTAGTATGTGATAAAACAAAATTTTCAGTGGTAATCGGTGCCAAATCCATGCTGCAATCACAAGCCAGACTAAAGTCAGACCTATTCATCTCATCATGACAATCTTCATCCTGTTGGTTAGAATGCATAGAATCAGAATGATCCATTGGCATTTCCATAGATTCACAATGATCGAGATCCATTGCATGCAAACCACTTGGCAAACCAATGCCAACTACTATGGTAAAACATAGAAGTGCCGCAATTCTGCTATATTTAGGTGATTTGAGGATCAATTAGACATGAATATTACAATTATAATATACCGATTTTTACACCTTAATCATTCCCAAAAGTGTAACATTCCTTAAAACAATTGACATAATTCATTTATTCGTATTTATTTGGTCAGAATCCTACCTTCAGTAAATTTATAAGTTCACTTTATGTTTCATTTTGGAAAAGACCGATTAACGGTCGAATTGGCAATAGATCTGGCCAAGGGGGAATTAAAGGCCAAGATCAACTCTGAGGTGACTGAAAAAGTCAATAAAAGCAGAGCCTCGATTGATGCTATGCTTACATCCTCAAAAGCAGTATATGGTGTAAACACAGGTTTTGGGCCCCTTTGTGATACAAGGATATCTCCTGAGGACACCACTACACTTCAGAAAAACTTATTGCTCTCGCATGCAGTTGGGGTTGGTGACGCAATTTCTCCAATGCTGGTTAAACTGATGATGATTACTAAGGTGCATGCTCTATGTATGGGCTACTCCGGTATTAGGTTAGAGGTAATTGAACGAATAATTTATTTCATTGAGCATGACCTGATCCCACTGGTACCTGATCAGGGATCTGTTGGAGCTTCAGGAGACCTTGCTCCTCTTGCTCATCTTTTTCTTCCCTTAATAGGTGAAGGTTCTTTCATCATTAATGGGGAATCCGTTCCTGCAATGGAAGTATTGAAAGATCACAATCTTAAAGCCATTGAACTACAGGCTAAAGAAGGATTGGCACTCATAAACGGAACTCAATTCATACTGGCTCACTCCATACATGGTTTATATGTGATGGATTACCTACTTGATCTAGCTGATATTTCCGGCGCAATGAGTTTAGAAGGATTACAGGGAAGTGCTGCACCTTTCAGAGATGAGTTGCATCAATTAAGACCTTTTGATGGTTCTATAAAAGTAGCAGGCAGAATGAGAGAATTACTCCAGGACTCAGAGAATCTGGCGGATCATGCTGATTGTCAACGAGTTCAGGATCCCTACTCAATTCGTTGTATCCCACAAGTTCATGGTGCTTCAAGAAATGCATGGGAACATTTGAACTCGCTCACTGAAATTGAAATGAACTCAGTAACGGATAATCCAATAATTCTGGATGACGAAACATCCATTTCGGGGGGAAATTTTCATGGACAGCCGTTGGCTATGGCTTTGGATTATGCATCAATAGCGGCTTCAGAACTTGGAAATATATCAGATCGCAGGTGCTACCTGTTACTGGAAGGGAAATTCGGTTTACCTCGATTGCTTACGAAAAGCGGCGGTTTGAATTCAGGATTTATGATTCCTCAATACACTACTGCTGCCCTGGTGACGGAGAATAAATCACTATGCTTCCCATCCTCAGCAGACAGTATTCCTACCTCAATGGGACAGGAAGATCATGTTTCAATGGGCAGTATTTCCGGGCGTAAATTCAATCTGATTTTGAAGAATCTGGAAAAAATTCTTGCGATTGAAATTCTATTTGGTGCTCAGGCACTGGAATTCAGACGGCCACTTACCTTCTCTAAACTGATTGAACGTACTTGTTCTAAAATTAGAGAAAGAGTTGCAATACTGGAGGATGATAGATTGCTTAAAACTGATATAGACGCATTAATAGAAATGGTGCACCAACGAAGCTTTATAGTTAAATAGGATCATTCGATGACCTTTCAAGAAGAAATATTACTTGGGATTCCCGATACCTTACCAGCAAAAGCTGTATGGAATTCAGATATCAATCACGCACCCAAGAGAAAAGAAATTTTATCTGTTGATGAGAAGAAACTTGCCATCAGAAATGCCTTAAGATACTTCCCAGAAAACTGGCATCAGGAACTGGCCTTAGAATTTGCAGAAGAACTTGAAGTCTATGGGAGAATCTATATGTATAGATTCAAACCAGTCCATCCAATATATGCCCGACCAATCGAGGATTACCCGGCAAGATCAATGCAGGCAGCAGCAATAATGCTCATGATTCAAAATAATCTGGATCACAGAGTTGCACAACATCCTGAAGAGTTGATAACCTATGGTGGAAATGGTGCTGTATTTCAAAACTGGGCACAGTACAGACTCACCATGAAGTATTTATCTGAAATTGAGGACGATCAAACACTCCACCTCTATTCCGGTCATCCGATGGGTATTTTCCCATCATCCAATGAAGCCCCCAGAGTGGTTGTAACTAATGGAATGGTGATTCCAAATTACTCACAGCCAGATCATTGGGAAAAATTTAATGCCCTAGGAGTATCCCAATATGGTCAAATGACGGCCGGTTCTTTTATGTACATTGGTCCACAGGGAATTGTGCATGGCACCACCATTACTGTCATGAATGCCTTTAGAAAGAAGCTAATGAAAGGTGAAAGTCCTGCCGGTAAACTTTTTCTAACATCCGGACTTGGAGGCATGAGTGGTGCTCAGCCTAAGGCTGGTAATATCGCAGGTTGCATAACAGTTTGTGCCGAAGTTAATCCTTTAGCTGCTAAAAAAAGACATGAACAAGGCTGGGTTGATGAGATTGTTGATGATCTGGAAGTATTATCAGATCGAGTTCAATTAGCACAGGAAAACAAAGAAGTAGTTTCGATTGCCTATATAGGAAATGTCGTTGATATATGGAGAGCCTTTCTTGAAAGAGAAATTTTTGTCACGCTAGGTTCTGATCAGACATCCCTTCATAATCCCTGGGCTGGTGGATACTATCCTGTTGGATTGTCTTTTGAGGAATCAAATAAAATGATGAATAAGGATCCGGAAGCTTTTAAACTCAAAGTACAGGAATCTCTTCGCATACAAGCAGAACTCATCAATGAGCATAGTAAAAAAGGAACCTACTTCTTCGATTATGGTAATGCTTTTCTGCTTGAAGCATCCCGAGCTGGTGCTAACATTATGGCTGAAGACGGCATAGATTTTCGATACCCCTCCTATGTACAGGACATCCTAGGACCTATGTGTTTTGATTTCGGCTTTGGCCCATTTCGCTGGGTTTGCACCTCAGGATCTGACATTGATTTGAGAAAAACAGATCAAATAGCAGCTGAGATTCTGGAAGGTTTAGTGGATGAATCACCTGATGAGATTAGTCAGCAGATGCAGGATAATATCACCTGGATAAAACAAGCTGAGGCAAATCAACTAGTGGTGGGTTCTCAGGCAAGGATATTATACGCCGATGCTGAAGGCAGAATTAAAATAGCACTGGCTTTTAACAAAGCCATAAGAGATGGTGAAATCGGACCAGTAGTTTTGGGTAGAGATCATCATGATGTGAGTGGAACGGACTCTCCTTTTAGGGAAACCTCAAATATTTACGACGGAAGTCGTTTTACGGCTGATATGGCTATCCATAATGTAATTGGAGACAGTTTCAGAGGTGCAACATGGGTATCCATCCATAATGGCGGTGGTGTTGGTTGGGGTGAAGTCATTAATGGTGGATTTGGTATGCTACTGGATGGTTCTGAATCTGCTGATAAAAGGCTTCAAAATATGCTCTTCTTCGATGTGAACAATGGTATTGCAAGAAGAAGCTGGGCAAGAAATGAGGAAGCCAGATTTGCAATGGAAAGGGAGCTCAATAGAAGTCCAAAACTCAAAGTGACACTTCCAAACATTGTTGATGATTCTATTCTGGAGGACTTATTCTGATGAAATCCATATTCATTAACATAAAAGAGCTCATACAGGTTAGGAATAGCCAAGAGGCTCCTATTAAAGGCAAGGATATGTCAATCCTGCCCACACTTAAAAATGCTTTTCTTATTGTTGATGATGGTAGAATCAGTGGCTTTGGTGAAATGAGCTCATGTCCTGATCTATCCGGTTTTGAAGTTATTGATGCTGAGGGTAAGATGCTTTTACCTGCATGGGTCGACTCACACACTCACATTGTGTATTCCGGTTCAAGAGAATCTGAGTTTGTTGATAGAATTAAAGGACTTAGCTACCAGGAGATAGCCAATAAAGGTGGCGGCATTCTTAACTCAGCTCTTAAACTGAATGAAACTTCTGAAGAAGAACTTTTTGAACAAAGTGCTCATCGTCTTGAAGAAGTCATGAAATTAGGCACTGGGGCTATTGAAATTAAATCCGGTTATGGTCTTAGTTTCGAAGGTGAAATGAAAATGCTTCGGGTTATTAAAAAACTCAAAGAAAGCTACCCTGCTGTCATAAAAAGTACTTTTTTAGGAGCTCACGCTATTCCCAACAAATATAAAACTGATCGTGAATCCTACATAGATTTATTAATAAGTGAGTTACTTCCTGCCATTAACGCTCAGAAGCTGGCTGATTTTATTGATGTATTCTGTGAAGAAGGTTACTTCACTGTCGAGGAGTTGATCAGGATTATTAAAGCTGGTCAGGAGTATGGACTTAAAGCTAAAGTACATGTAAATCAGTTTTCATCACTGGGAGGAATTAAAGCCGCATGCGATCATGAAGCTTTAAGTGTGGATCATCTTGAAGTGCTAACAGATGATGATCTTGAAGTCTTAAAGAATTCAGAAACCATTTCAGTTGGTTTACCAAACTGTTCGTATTTCCTTGGTATTCCATACACACCAGCCAGAAAGATTATAGACTCCGGATTAGCCTTAGCTTTAGCCACAGACTTTAATCCCGGCTCGTCACCATCAGGAAATATGAACCAGGTTGTTTCAGCTGCATGTATTAAAATGAACATGACCCCTGAAGAGTCAATCAATGCAGCTACCATAAATGCTGCCTATGGAATGGATGTTCATGATCAAGTGGGTTCCATTCAAAAAGGTCTTAGAGCCAACCTGATATTAACTACAGAGATGTCGACTCTAGACTATCTCCCCTACGCTTTCGGTTCAAATATGATCGATTCTGTATTTATCAACGGTGAGAAAATATGAGAGTAAAGGCTTCAGACTCAGAAATTTGGAATGGCAGGCAGACCGATGAAATTGAATACTTATATCAGCTTGTTAAGCGAGAAGATATTAATGATTTAGATGATAGCTACACTTCAGCCTATGGTCTTTTGGGATATTCATGTGATGAAGGCGTGCGCAGGAATATGGGAAGAGTTGGCGCAATTGATGGCCCAGATTACATTAGGAAAAAGCTCAGCAGACTGGCGATTCCTAATATGAAAAATCCTGAATTACTCGATTTCGGGAATGTTTTATGTACTGATGGCGAAATGGAATCATGTCAAGAGGTATTTGGAAATACTATCTTTAAGATGCTTGAAAAGAAGATCAGACCTATTGGTTTAGGTGGTGGACATGATATTGCTTACGGTCATTATCTTGGTATTCATCAATATCTGAGTATATATGATCCCGATGCTATTCTTGGAATCATAAATTTTGACACCCACTTCGATTTAAGACCAATTCAAGAGAGACCAAATTCTGGCACACCATTCAGACAGATTTTGGAAGAATCAGAGACTGTGAATTATTGGGTCTTAGGTATTCAGCAGAACTTTAATACCAAGAACTTGTTCGATTATGCCGATAAGCATAGTAATATCCAATATTCCATGCATTCAGAGTGCTACCCGGATAATTACAAGCTCAACTCCAGACTTAGAAATCAACTGGAAAAATACCTTTCAAAGGTCGATTATTGTTACCTAAGTGTTGATCTGGATTGTTTCAGCTCAGAACTTGTTTCTGGTGTTAGTGCACCAAGCCCTTTAGGATGGAATCCTGAAGCTTTACTGGATGCCCTGTCATTAATTAATGATTCAGGAAAGTTAATAAGCTTCGATATAGCTGAAATGAATCCAAAATATGATCAAAATGAACAGACAGCACTTTTAGCTGCTTTGATCATTTCAAGTCTTTTTTAGTTTCCTGATTCATTTTACTCAACTACCCAAACCTGTTCAGATCTGCGACCCGATCTGCGTGGACCAATACTTAACACATAAGTACCAGGTTCTTTTGGTTCGAATATAAAATCGGCAGTTTCACCCGCTCCAATTCTCAGGCTTCTATGGCCTTAAAGAAACTAGTCTTTCAGATTACTTAGTTCTCTTGAACTTATATCAGCGTTAAAGTGATCCAGTGATTCCTGAATCAAAGATTCTACCCAGGCTGTGAATAATGGATGCGGAGCAAAACCTTCTCCATCATGCTTGAAATCGAGTCCTGCAAGCCATTTTTGAGCATGTCCGCCTTTTGTAGTTCTGGCTGGTATTACAATTGCTGTACCATTCTTCTCTGAAGCTTCTGTCACCATGTCTCTCACATTTTGAATGCGTTCTTCTCGAAGGTCTGGCCAATCTTCTCTCCAGTTCTCAAATTTGAAGTCTTTAAAATTCAACCCTTTGGATTTAGCTAAACTCTCCATTTGATTAGAAATACTTTCCAGATTACTTAACCAGCGCTGGTTTCCTTTTTCTGTTCTGGTACCATGCCCAACCAGTATAACTGTTTCATCTTCAGGATTATCACTCAGATGAATGGCGCGGTCAAGAAGAGCTTCTGCAAAGTATGGTGAATCTTCCAAACCTCCGGTAGTATAAAAACGGCTACTGCTTAGAACTCTGCCTGGCATTCCCATACCATGCATCATACCGTGATGACCCATATTATCTTTTAAGCCAATGGCATATTCAATACCGGATTTGAAGCTGTCTTCGAGTGAAAAAATTCTAAGAACAGTAATAGCTTTGGCTCCTCTTTTCTCCAATCTTTCTACTGCTCTTCTTGTTAGTTCAGCATCGCCCATACTGAATGCATAATCGATCATGTATTTATCATGTAAATCTGCAATGGCGTCCATCATGGTTCTGTTCCAGTTGTAATCAGCTCCATGGGGCATAAACACTACGCCTAAGTTCTCTGAGGTAATTTGGGTGTATTCATTAGCTTTTTTCCTTAACCAAAGTTCAACCAGATGATGAGGTGTGAAGTCATTGGCATTATAAGCTGCATTATACTTTTTCATCAAAGGTTTAAGTGCAGAATTAAAAGCCATCATGCCATCCAGCTTTTGACTCATATCAGCTATCACAACAACGGGATTGAGACCTTCTTCTGCTACATTATTCAGAACATTTTCCAGTCTGTTTTGTACATCTTGACCCCTTCCATTTCGTTCTTTCAAGGCAATTACCTGTTGAGATTTGAAATGGGTTCTGCCTTCAATAAGACTGAGTAGGTTATTGAGGTCTGCTTCTACGCTTTCAATTGCTGCAGCTTCCGTATCACTGGCAACTAGGATCAGCGATTCATTATGCTGCACCTTACTAACCTCTTGAATACGATCTAAGAGGATTTCAGCTATCAGATAGCTTTCATGCATGGTATCAGAATACTCAATGGTTGCAAAACCTGATTTTAAAGAGCCTAGTCTTTCTTTAGCATGCTTATACAGTTTCTGATCATCTGAAATGAACATAGGTAACACTACAATATGCTCAATACTTTGATTTTGAAGCTTATTAATTCCTTCAATTAGAAATCGATCTGTGTCTTTTTCAGTGATAAATACCAGCGAGCTTTTATAATCTGTATTAAACTCAGTAAAAAGATCTCTCACTTCCTGATTACCCATGAAGCCTCTATCAGGGGCTATAAGCAGGAATCCGGTTTTCTGATCTTGGGCAGAACTTAAATTAAATGAGAGAATAAAAAAGGAAAGTAATGCAGCAATCTTGATGTAGTATTTCATACGAATGATCAGTTCTGATAATTGAATTTAGTTGAACAGATTTTGTCGATTATAGAACCCAAATTTAATTAGACTCATTCCAAATAACAAGACTATTTATAACTGATCTAAATAAAATTTATAGTTGAATCTACTTGTTTCATGGATAAAAAAAGCTCTCATTCGCATGAATGAAGGCTCTTTAATGAGAACAAGATGCATTTAAAAAGTCATCAATCCTTCTTTTTCAAAGCATGATTTCGTATCTGAAATCATTGCACTTGTAGGTTCATCTACATCGAATAAGTCATAATCCATTTCCATGGCTTCCCACTTATACTCACCCATTTTATGGAATGGGAGTACTTCTCAACTTATTGAAGTTGACTGCAGATGCGGCAATTAACCAGCGATTTTTCATTTGATGTAAGTATTAAATATTCCCCGATATTTTTTTTCATATATCCAAATTTATTTAAACATTTTTCTTATAAATTTTTTGTTTTCATTTAATTGGAATCCATTAAAAGCTGGTTCTAAATATTCTCCTCCTGTTTTATCCCAATTAGCAGCCTCCACCATTAGTTCTTTA
>CBFHVG010000032.1:0-18672 GCA_965659005.1 uncultured Balneolaceae bacterium | reverse complement strand
GATGGATGAGGTGGCCTAGAGTTTTTAGGTATTAGTTATTCGTTATTCGTTATTCGTTATTCGTTATTCGCGAAAATTGATAATGAATTTCCTTTAGCTTGAGTAACTCCTCTTATAAATTATTAAATGGGGAAAGGCTCTGAATTTCAATCATTTGAGAAACTGGATGTCTGGCGAAGGAATCGTCACTTAAGAATAAAGATCCAGAAAATAGCTGACACTCTTCCTTATTCAGAGAAATTTAAGCTGACGGACCAGTTAATTAGATCATCTAGATCAGTAACAGCAAATATTTCCGAGGGTTTTGGCAGGTTTCATTTTCAGGAAAATATTCAATTCTGCCGGATAGCTAAAGGATCGTTATACGAGTTACTGGATCATATAATCTGTGCTAATGATATCAACTACTTAAGTGATGATGAATACAATAATATTCGATTGGAAATTATTCGGTGTATACAAATTGTTAATGGGTATATTCGATATCTGAAAAAAGCAAAACGAATAACGAATAACGAATAACGATTTGGCACGAAAAAAGTTCTTAATACCGGAAATGTATAAGTCGCCGATTATCCGACAGGTAAAGGAAGCGACTAAGATCACCGATCCCATGAAGAAGGATTTGACTCCAACTCTGCTTGATTTCGGTCCGGTTCAGTTTTACATCCCTCGATTTTTTGGTTTTTGTTATGGGGTAGAAAATGCCATCGATATTGCTTACAGAACCGTCGAGGAACATCCCGACAAGAATATCTACCTGCTTAGTGAGATGATTCATAACCCAACTGTGAATGAAGACCTCGAAGCCAAAGGGGTAAAGTTTCTATTCGAAACTACAGGAGAAGAACGAATATCCATGGATACATTAAGCGATGAGGATATTGTGATTGTACCTGCTTTTGGGACAACTCTTGAAATTGAAGAGCAGCTTAAAGCTAAAGGTATTGACCCCTATCAGTATAATACTACCTGTCCTTTCGTTGAGAAAGTTTGGAAACGAGGAACCCAATTAGGTCGAAAAGATTATTCTCTGGTCGTTCATGGAAAGCATCAGCATGAAGAAACCAGAGCTACCTTCTCACACTCTGCTGAACATTCGGCTGTGGTTGTTGTTCTGAACCCAGAGGAAGCAACTATACTAGGTGAAATTCTATCTGAAGATCGCCCATTATCAGACTTCGAAAAATATTTCGGACATAAAGCTACTGAGGGCTTTAATCCATTGGTGGATATGGAGCGTTTTGGCGTCATTAATCAGACTACCATGCTGGCTACCGAGACTGAAGAAGTCATGGAAATCTTAAGAGTAGCAGCCATTAAACGTTTTGGTGAAGCTAACATCCTTGATCACTTCGCCGATACTTCCGATACACTATGTTATGCTACCAACGAAAATCAGTCAGCCACTCTGGCACTGGCTGAAACCGACGCTGACCTCGCAATTGTGGTTGGGGGCTATAATTCATCCAATACAATGCACCTGGTAGAAATTCTGGAACATAAATTCCCAACTTATCATGTGCGTGATGCCAATGAATTTGATGGGATGGATCATATTCAACACTTCAATCAGTGGGAAAAGAAAATCTTAGAGTCTAAAAGTTGGATTCCCAAGAAAGATGAACCGGTAAAAATTGCTCTCACTTCTGGTGCTTCCTGTCCTGATATTCTTGTTGACGAAGTTCTTTTAAAGATCCTCGATTTATTTGAAGGAACCCGAACTGTAGAAGAGGTGATTGAACCTTATTCGTCTACTATTACGAAGTAGGCAATCGTTTTAGGCTGGAAATCGCGGATGCGAATGTTGAAGTCACCTGGTACTGCTTCAATGTCTGGCGTGACAAAACCAGTAGAATCTTCCAGAATTTTACGGTAGGGCACAAATACTCTGAATAAATTCAGTTCCTGTGCACTTGCATATTCTTCAATAGGAATGTTGTATCTGATAGTTAGGGACGAAGGATTGTATGAAATATTCTGATTTCTTGGAATATCTCCGGTGCTTATAAATACGACTTGTTCACCTTCAGTAAACTCTGAGACTTTTGCTCTGTAGGTGAGCTCATTATCAGATAATTGAATAAGAGGATTTTCACTAATCAGTGGAATTGAAACATTAATATCTTCTTTGGCAGAATCAATGATTAATACCTCATCAATAAACCACTCGTCTAAATCATCAATTACGGAATTTGCTCCTGTAATTGTGATTGAATCCGGACTAATTGAAGGCCGACCAACCATACCAAATTGCTCTTGATATGAGATTTCTGTTCTTAACCGAACTGGAATTCTTTTTTCTGACTTTTCTTCCAGGTTTACAGATACAATCGAGGGTTGAACGCGTTCAATTCTGATATTGGGGGTTGCATTCATCTGATTTCGAACCTCATTGAATAAATTGACCTCACCGTTCTCTGTAATATCCAGAGCTACTGTAGGTGGTGTACTATAAACAGATGCTAATTGCCACCAATCACCATTCAAACTAACTGCAACTGCGAGCGGTAATTCTTCTCTCAGCGACATTCCATCCGGTAGCTCGTCAACTTCAATTGGCATATTAATACTCATGCTGTAATCCCGGTTCACATTTACAGCAAACCACAAAGCGAGTGCCAGTATGTATGCAGATAGAAATACGACTATTCGTTCACGGCGATCAAGCGGACCTTGTTCGTCTTTACCAGAGGTAATCACATTCCGTCTCAGAACTAAATTTCTGATCTTCTTAACGCTATTTACTAGGGAATCAAGCATACTTATGAATATAGGTGCGCAATTTCCAGATTACAAAATCAGGAACGCACTATTATCTGATCAATTACCTTTGATTTAACTTTATCATTTAGTCTTTTCATAATGGAGAATCGATTAGAATGAATTTCATTTCTCCAGGTAGGGTGCGACACTTTGATAACGAGTTTATTCTTCTCGAAGTGCATGTCCTTACACTGTTCGGCAATGCGTTCACCAACCACTTCTTCAAAAACAGATAGAACTAATCCTTGCCTCCATCTCCTCTTCTGAGGAAAGTGATCAATAAAATCATCTAATGCGAATTTCAGGGGTTTTGGTTTGTCGAATCTATATCTGCTCATCAGGCTTCACTTATACTTCCGTCTTCTACATAAAATAAGCGGTTATCCGGGCTCTCAAAATTGATAAAATCCTTGAAGAGATCTTTATTCGCTGCAGTAATAAAAATCTGACCATGATGCTGCTCCAAAGCCTTCAGAAGAATTTCAATTTTATGAAGGTCCAGATCACCAAATACATCATCAAGCAGTAAAATCGGTAGATCGTCAAGTTCCTCTGAAAAATAATGAAGCTGAGCCAGTTTAATGGCCAGCGCAAACAAACGATGCTGCCCCTGAGAGCCATACTTTCTTAGTTCAAGATTATCGAGGTGAAAAACAATCTCATCTCTATGAGGCCCAACCAGAGTTTGTTCCCGTTCCGCTTCCTTTTCCTTCATTTCTATCAGCTTCTCATAAAACTGAACTGCAATAGCCTCTTCACTTGAATAATCATTACAAAAACTCTCATAGCTCAAGCTGATTTCAATATTCATTCCTGACACCATCGCATAATCTTTGGCCAGAAAATCTTTGAATTTCTCAAGTACATTATGGCGCTGATAAATAATGGACGCCCCTTTTTCAACCAGTTGCTTAGTCCATGGTTCTAAATAGGCTTCAACAACAGATGGAGCAGAATTGAAATCCTGAAGGACCCGATTTCTCTGCTTTCTGATTCGATTATAATCCATCAAAGTTCGAAGATAAGCGTTGGATATCTGACTGATGAAGGCATCAATAAAAGACCTTCGCTCAACAGGACCTTCACGGGTCAATCGCTTATCATCCGGTGAAAGGGTAACTACCGGTACCATCCCTATAAGATCTGAAAGGCGGTCAAGGGGCGACCCATTTACAAAAAACTTTTTACCCTCACCTCTGGAATAATTACAACTCACTTCGAAACTCTTTCTAATCTGACCTTCGAAGTTGCCACTAATCATATAAAAGCTCTCGCCCTGCTTCACTACATACTGATCGCTGTTCACACAAAAACTCTTGGACATGCATAAATAGTGAATCCCATCAATCAGGGAGGTTTTACCTGCGCCATTGGGGCCGGTAATCACATTTATTCCTGGAGCAAATGCTGATTCCGTTGATGAGTGATTTCGAAAATTCTGAAGCTTAAGAGAGCGAATAATCATGTGCTGATGGTACGCATTTCAGAAAACATTAGCACAAATGAAAAAGGGCTGCTGAGCAACCCTTTTTATGATAAATGCTGATGCGGATTAAAATCCGAAAGCATCTTTACCGAGGTAAATTGCTGCATCAGCAAGTTCTTCCTCGATACGAATAAGCTGATTGTATTTTGCAATACGATCTGTACGGCTCATTGAACCAGTTTTGATCTGACCAGCATTTGTTGCAACTGCAAGATCAGCAATGGTCACATCTTCGGTTTCACCTGAGCGGTGAGAAACAACAGCAGTATAACTGTTCTTATGAGCCATTTCGATGGCGTCTAATGTTTCAGTAAGTGTACCAATCTGATTCACTTTAATTAGAATGGAATTAGCTATTCCTCCGCTGATACCTTTAGCTAATCGCTCAGTATTTGTAACGAATAGATCGTCACCTACAAGCTGAACTTTATTACCTAATTCATCAGTAAGTTTCTTCCAAGCATCCCAGTCGTCCTCAGCCATACCATCTTCAATCGAGATTATTGGATATTTTTCAACCCAGTTAGCCCAGAATTCAACCATAGCATCGGTATCTTTGACAGAACCATCACTCCATTTGAATTCATAAACGCCTTTGTCTTTGTTGAAGAATTCTGAAGTAGCCGGATCAAGAGCAATTAATATATCTTCCTCAGGTGTATATCCTGATTTTTCAATGGCTCGAAGAATCACTTCTATAGCTTCATCATTGGATTTTAGGTTTGGAGCGAATCCACCCTCATCACCAACAGCTGTATTGTATCCAAGATCGCTTAATACTTTCTTTAGATTATGAAATACCTCAGCTCCCATTTGTAATGCTTCAGAGAACGTTTCTGCACCCCCCGGTACAATCATAAATTCTTGAAGATCAACATTATTATCTGCATGAGAACCACCATTAATGATATTCATCATAGGTGTTGGTAATACTTTAGCATTCACACCACCCACGTATCTCCAAAGCGGCATTCCTATTTCACTAGCTGCAGCTTTTGCAATTGCAAGTGATGCACCAAGAATTGCGTTAGCACCTAAATTTCCTTTGTTCTCTGTGCCGTCTAGCTCAATAAGAATGGCATCCAATTCAGCCTGACTGTAAACTGGAAGACCTCTAAGTTCGTTGGCTATAGTTGTATTTACATTTTCAACAGCATTTTGAACGCTCTTACCTAGGAAGTACTCTTTATCACCATCTCTAAGTTCAACTGCTTCATGTTCTCCCGTTGATGCTCCTGATGGCACGGCAGCTCTACCGAATGCCCCGGTGTCAAGAATAACATCCACTTCTACAGTTGGATTTCCTCTTGAATCAATAATCTGACGTGCTACAATATCTTCTATAAAACTCATATCCCGAATGTTTTAGAATTTGTAATTTATGCGTTCAAATGTACGACGTTTTAGGCTTAGAAAAACAAACTATCTGTTAATAAATCCATCAAAATGGCATCGCATCTAAAGGAATTTATATATCTCTTTGATATAGACGGCACACTACTTCACATTAAGGAAAATATCATACGCCCTATGCTCGATGATATCCTTAAAAAATATGATGTACATATTGATGATATTCATGGAGTAAGTCTAGCTGGCCGCACTGACTATGATATCTTTAATACTTTCATTGATGGCATGGAAAACCAGTCTGAATTATTTGAAGAGCTCAAAGAAGAGTACATCCACAGTTTAGAACAACTACTGGATGAAAAGCATATAGAAGTATTTTCGGGTGTGCGCAGCTGTCTTGATATACTTGCTGAAACTGGTGCTCATGTTGGGTTACTCACCGGAAACTTCAAAAGATCTGGTTTTAATAAACTAAGAATAGCGGGTATTGCTGAGCATTTTCACTTTGGGGGATTTGGTGAGCAACATCGTAACAGAAATGATCTACCCTCATTGGCATTCTCTGATTATTTCGAATATTCAGAAATTGAAGCCGATCCTTCTCAATTCATTGTGATTGGAGATACACCAAAAGACATTCAATGTGCTAAGTTTGGCGGCGCTAAATCAGTTGCCGTAACAACTGGTTTTTACTCACATCATGAACTGGCGAGTCATCAGCCGGATCTAATTATAGATTCTCTGGAAAATCCTGAGCAATGGACAAAAAATCTAAGCTAGCTCTTACCACATTCCACCGAAGGTGAAACTAATTTGAGGCGATCCAAAATATTTGCGAGGACCTGTATTCGGTTCGAGTAAAACACCTCCAGTAATCGGATCCTGTTGTAATGATCCATCCTGAGCCAGGTTTGGTCTGTTTGGTTCCAGAATCTGTAAACCATTGCTGAAGTAGTAGAATAGGAAGCCAAATTTAAATGAATTTAGTTTGGCAAAATTCTCTCCAAAGTCTACTCCAAGAGCTAATTCGCCATTCCAGCCAAATTCTGTCGAGCCATCACTCCAGCCTGTAAATACATCATTGATCTGCTCAAAGCTACCTACAAAATTCTCTCTAAAGCCATTGTCATTTCTGTCATCAAAATATGGGTATGTAAATACTAATGCAGGGCCCGCAGCGACCGATGCATATACTCTGAAATTATCTGATAGTTCTTCCGGGAATAATCTCTTTTTAACGCCAATAAGTGCAGGAAAAACAATTGCTCTATTGTATTTATTCGGAATGGTTTGCTGCCCAAAGAATCCAATAAAAGTTTGTTCACTTGGGTCTCGTAATCCTGCAATACGTACGGTAAATGTCATTTCTGTATAAGGACTAATTCCTTTTCTGAAATCTGCACCAATACCAAAGCCAAAATCATTGATAAATGCATTCAAGCCAATTCCGGTTCTGTAACCCTCATCATATAGATTTCTAGGCAGAACAGCCTCTTCAAGCTCCGGTTCATTAAACTGAGCAAAAGCTTTTTCTGTAAATGGAGACATAAACAGGAAGGCTAATAATAAAAGTGTTGAAAATTTTTTCATGAGCAAATAATGTATAGTCGCAGGAATGGTGCGTTCAAACACCAATTAATTCATTTTTATGAGAGAGAAACGAAAAAAAATACATTTTCTTATTGCGATAAGTTCATAAGGTATTATTTTCTGCACAGAATTAATCAAAAACATCTGAAAAGTCGTCAGATTTATATTATGAACTCTCATACAAAGTATCTTGTATTCGGTCCGAAACAATCACTCCAGAAAATGGGTGATAAACTGTTATCCTCATTGGATCCAAAATTCGTTTACGAATATCAGTCGCCAGTCAATAAAGATCATATTTTCGTAGCTGTATTTGAAGAATATGAAAAACAAATCAATTCCAGTGTTACTCTCACTCTGGTATTTGAAAAACGCGAGAGTCAGAATGTCATTTACCTCAAGAAAACGGGTGGTAGAATGGGATTTCGTGGTTCATCTCTGAGTGAAGAAAAAACAGTAGAGCATGATGTCATTGAATTTATCTTTGATTACACAAAGCGATATGGATTAACTCTTCAGGAAGAGAAAGTCATGAATGAAGAGGAAGAGAATTAGCCTCTATGGCTCAAAATAAAGAGCTTTGGTCTGTTCTCAGAATGCTGGAATGGGCTACTGAATTTTTCGAACAGAAACAGGTAAAAAACCCTCGTCTTAGTATCGAATGGCTTCTCTCAGATGTACTGGAAGTTAAACGCCTGGATCTCTATCTACTTTTTGATCGCCCTCTCAGTAAAGAAGAACTGGAGCAGATTCGCCCTCTAATAAAAAGGCGTGCAAACCACGAGCCTTTACAGTATATCACGGGATATACTCCTTTTCATAATGTTGAGATTGATGTTAATGAACATGTACTCATTCCAAGAATGGAAACGGAATACCTGGTCGAGATGATTCTGGATGATTACAAAGAATCTGATATGCTCTTTGTACTTGATATTGGTACTGGTTCAGGTTGCATTCCAATTGCGCTAAAAAACGAAAAGGAGAACTGGAGCACTGCTGGATTTGATGTTTCAGAAGAAGCCATACAGCTTGCGCTTTCAAATGCTGATAAATATGAGATGGAACTGGATCTTTTTCAGGCCGATCTCTTTGAAAAAGTTAAAGAAGAAGTAGAGCTGCCTTTTTGGGAAGTGATCGTTTCTAATCCCCCTTACATCCTGCCAAGTGAAAAAGATACCTTAGATGAGGAGGTTGTAAATCATGAACCTCACCTTGCCCTTTTTACTGAAAATACGAATCACATGTTTTCAACCCTGGAAGAGTTTGCTAGAAAAAATTTAGTTAAGGGTGGTAAGATCTATCTCGAAATTAATTCAGCAGAATGGGAAAAAGTACTTGCAATATTCAGTTCGAATTTTTGGAAATCTGAAGCAAGAAAAGACTATGATAATCACCATCGATATATAGTTGCTGAATTGATCCATTAAACCGCCTCTCAGGGGTCAGAAAAGCGCTTTCACCAAACAAGCAATACAAGTTTTTTATTTATGTGGACAACTTGTGGAAAACTTTTCTGAAAAAATGTTTTAAATTATACACACCCCTTAAAAACGTGTTATCGCAATGTTAAGCGATGTCAAGTTAATTTTTATGTATCCACAAAATAATATTTAATTTGTTGCGCACCATTACTTTACAAGTTTCGCGCAATTGTGGATAACTCAAAAAAAATTAGCCGCTCTGAATTTGACAACATGTGTATAATTCAACATCTTCGATCTAGAAATTAAGACTAATTGGTGTTGATAACTGTTCAACATTGAATGCAATAAACTCTCAAGGAGGAAACGGGAAATTGCAGACTGTTTCGGCGAATTCAGCATGGGATGAATGCCTACATATTATTAAAGACAATATAAGCTACCAGAAGTACAAATCTTGGTTTGAGCCTGTTAAACCAATTAAGCTACAGGCGAACACTTTAACCATACAAGTACCCAGTCAATTCTGGTACGAATGGCTTGAAGAGCACTACTACACAATGCTTCGTTCAACACTGGCAAAAGTTCTTGGCCCAGAGGGTAAACTTGAATACTCCATCGTTCTTGAAAAATCTAACGATGCTCATAATAATAGGTCCATCAGTTTACCTCAGCAACCTATGCCGCCATCCAAACCTCAGGATTTGAATGGTTATCCTCAGTACCAACCTCAGCGTATTGAAAATCCTTTTGTGATTCCGGGTATTCGTAAAACAAAAATCGAGTCCAACCTGAATAACAGTTATGTCTTCGAGCGCTATGTAGAAGGCGACTGTAACAAGCTTGCTCGTTCTGCAGCAATTGCTATTGCAGAAAACCCTGGTAATAATTCTTTCAATCCATTTTTTGTTTATGGTACTACTGGACTGGGTAAAACTCACCTTATCCAGAGTATCGGAAATAAAATTAAACAGACTTACGGCGACGAAAAGTCTGTCCTATATACGTCTTCTGAAAAGTTTACAAACGAATTCGTACAGGCTATCAGAAATAACAGAGCCAGTGAGTTTTCAATGTTCTATAGGAATATTGATGTCTTAATCGTTGATGATATTCAGTTTTTCAGCGGGAAAGAAAAAACTCAGGAAGAATTCTTCCACATCTTCAATTCTCTTCATCAGGAAGGAAAACAAATCATTCTAAGTAGTGATCGCGCACCTAAAGATGTACCTGATATTGAAGAGCGACTAATCTCCAGGTTTGGTTGGGGTTTAAGTGCAGATTTACAGCTTCCTGAATTTGAAACCAGATATGCCATACTTGAGCGTAAAGCCAATGACAATGGAATTCAGATCGAACATGAAATACTTGAGTTCATTGCTCATAATTTCAAATCAAATGTTCGCGACCTTGAAGGCGCAATTATTAAACTACTAGCCCATGCATCTCTTCAGAATATGGACGATATAGACTTAGCCATGGCTAAGCGTGTTCTTAAGGATATGGTTAAAGACTCTAATACTCAGATATCTATAGAGTCTATTCAGAATTATGTTTGTGAGTACTTCGGTATTGATACAAATAAAGTTCGCGAAAAAACCAGAAAACAAGAGATTGTTGAAGCACGACAGATAGCAATGTATCTATCTAAAAAATTCACGAAATCGAGTCTTAAAACTATTGGGCTTCATTTTGGTGGAAGAGATCACTCTACTGTTATACATGCCATTTCCACCGTTGAGGAGCGCCTCGCAACCAGCCCGAAACACAAGCGCATTTTAGACGAGCTGCATCAACGCCTGGAAGTAGCCAGCCTTTAAGCTGCTATGGATACGCTGACCATTCAGGGTTTACAATTCCATGCCAAGCATGGTCTTTATGATGAGGAAAAGATCCATGGAAATGATTTCGAAGTGGATCTTGTGATCAGAATGGATCTTAGAAAAGCTGGCCAGTCTGACAAAATTGATCATACTTTTGATTATCAGGAAGCTGAGAAACAGATTCTTGCAATAATGAATGGACCCTCAATAAATCTCATAGAAAAACTTTGTCTCAAGATTGGCGAAAGTATCTTTACTAAAACAGTTACTATTGCAGAGCTCACCGTTAGGGTTCGAAAAATGAACCCTCCTATTTCAACACCCACACAATTCACACAAGTTGAAATGCAATGGCACAGGTAGTCACAGCCCTGGGTTCAAATTTAAATGACCGACTAAGGTATATGAGGGAAGCCAAAAACTTCCTGGAAGAGCTCTCAAATTCATCAGTATTGTCTTCCTCCATATATGAAAGTGAACCAGTTGGCCCCTCAGAATTTGAGTTTCTGAATGGAGTAATTCTTATAGAAACAGATTTGAGCCCAAAAGATTTATTAAAGAGCTTCAAGGATTTTGAACATAGCCATGACCGGCCAACGCGATATCCGAAGTGGACACCAAGAACCATTGATCTGGATATTATCTGTTTTGATGACCTTCATATCTCTGATGATAAGTTGGAAATTCCACATCCTGAATATGCTAACCGAAGATTTGTATTGGAGCCCCTGGCAGAGATCTTGCCTGACTTCAATGATCCGGTTTCAGGAAAATCAATAAAAGAGCTATTAATTGATGCTCCCCTCATGAAATTAGTTCGTACATCCTTATCTTGGTAACTATGTCGAACGGGTTTGAGTTTATTGCAATCGAAGGTGTTATTGGAGCGGGTAAAACTACGCTGGCTGAGCTATTAGCTCAACGCCGAGGCGCCCGACTTATCCTGGAACAATTTGAAGAGAATCCATTCCTGCCCAAGTTCTATGAAGACAAGAATCGTTTCGCTTTTCCTACTCAAATGGCATTCCTTGCCAGTCGATTTAAGCAACAGCAGAAAATGCTTTCAAAGGACTTGTTTCACGAATTAACCATCTCTGATTATATCTTCGATAAGGACAGGATTTTTGCCAAGCTAAATCTGGATGAAGATGAAATGGGGCTTTATAATAACATATTCAGCATCATGCAGGGTATTTCTGCACAACCAGATCTGGTAATATTTCTGCAGTCTTCAGTTGACAGACTGATGCAGAACATTGATGTACGGGGGCGTGATTATGAGCGACACATTACTCCTGAATACCTTCAGGAATTAAATGATGCTTATAACCATTTCTTTCATCACTATGATCGCTCTCCACTTATTGTTATTAACTGCACAGAGATAGACTTTGTGAACAATCCGGAGCATCTGGCGTACATAGAAGAGCAAATATTTAATCAACCAATACGTAGCAATGTATATATCAACATTGCACCCTGATTATGTTATTTAAGACGCTCATATTTTTAACGGCACTTTATTTTATATCGAGATTTATTTCTCGACTACTCATGCCACAACAGGCAAGAAAAAGCTCCACGTTCACATATCGAACAAATTTTAATCAGCGACCAAATCCAACGGGAAGAACCAAAAACCTGGATTCGATTGAAGAAGCTGAATTTGAAGAAATCAAAGAAAAACAATCAAAAGAAAATCAGAAATGAATTTTGAAGAGCGCTTAGGTGAAGGGTTTGAACTTTTAAAAGAAAAGGATATCGATACTAGTCTTGATATCGCAAGAGAACTACAAAAAGAGGATGATTCCAACCCGGAACCATTTTATCTCGAAGGGCTGATCATGCAACAACTGAATCAGTGGGACATGTCGATCAAAGTACTTGACAAAGCCGTTGAGCTCAACGCCCAGGAAGCACGATATGTATGCACCCGTGGTTTTGCGTACATGCAAAAGGAAGACCTGGAAACGGCTGAGAAAGATTTTGATTCCGCTATTTCACTGGATGATACCCCCCCCATTGCCCATCGCTATAAAGTTATGCTTATGCTTATGACAGATAGAGGTGCGGAAGCTTTCCCATATCTAATTGATCGTATCAGAAACAATCCACAGGATGCTGAAAACTGGATCCTAATGGGTGATATGTTGAATAAAGCCGGCCAGGGAGAAAAAGCTTACACTTACTATGAGCAAGCTCTTAAAATTGATCCGGATAACGAATATGCCAGAACCCAGCTCGAAAAGTAAAATCAACTGGGGTATTATAGGCCCTGGTAGAATTGCTCATAAATTTGCCAGCGATCTACAGCTCTCCGAGTTCGGTGAGTTGCTGGCTGTTGCTTCAAGAAATCAAGAGAGAGCTGAAGGTTTTGGTAGCCAATATGGAGCAACTAAGTTCTTTGACACTTATCAGCAGTTAGTTGAAGAGCCTAATATTGACATTGTGTATATAGCCACTCCTCACCATCTGCACTTTGAAAATGCATTAATGTGCATTCAGCATGGTAAATCGGTTCTGTGCGAAAAACCCATGGGTCTGGATTTTTCACAAGTAGAAACACTGGTTGAAGAAGCTAAAAAACATGATGTCTTCCTGATGGAAGGCATGTGGACCAGATTCATCCCGGCAACCAATAAGCTTCTTGAATTACTGGAAAGACATATAATCGGTGAGCTAATTCAGGTTCATGCTGATTTTGGTTTTAAAGGAGACTATGACCCGGAGAACAGATTATTCAATAAAGCCTTAGGTGGCGGATCTCTTATGGATATTGGAATTTATCCAGTATACATCAGTCAGTTACTTTTTGGCGCACCGGTTGAAGTCAGCGCTAATGCTCGAATGTCGGAAACCGGAGTTGATGCCTCGCTCAATATGATCTTCACGAATGAAAATGGGACTATGTCGAATCTTCATTCCTCATTCGAACACTTTTCTCCACTGGAAGCTGTGATCTATGGCACAGAGGGACATATTAAACTTCACACACCATTTCATCACTCTGAAAAGATTTCAGTTTACAAGAATAATGAGCTCGTTGAGGAAATAGATTTACCAATTAATGGTTACGGTTATTTCTATGAGATTGAGGAAGCAAATAAGTGCCTCATAAATGGGGGGAAAGAAAGTTCAGCTTATTCATTAAGTAACAGCCTTTCTTTGATTGAAACGCTGGACCGGGTTAAAGCTGAAATCGGATTGGATTATTCTGTCTGAAAGTGCTTCACAATTAAATTGAATCAGCGTATATTTGATGCCCTTTTCAAATGCTCACGTGGTGGAACTGGTAGACACGCACGCTTGAGGGGCGTGTGGCTTAACAGCCGTGGAGGTTCGAATCCTCTCGTGAGCACTTTCTTTCCCTTTTTCCCTCTACCTCATCAAGGTGATAGACACGTCCCGACTAACGTCGGGATGGCTTAACAACAGTGGATGGCAGCCTGTCCCGATATATAGGGAAATCCTCTCGTGAGCACACTTATTTGGCTAAGTACCTGTTTTTATTATCTCATTTGTGATGGGGTATATACAAACGTACACACAATGAGTACAAAGCCAGTTCTTTACTATTATTGAACATTAGAAAAATTGTTGCCTGATCAGTCAGATGCCTCTCATGTATGTGCTCCATATGTGGATGGTCATGGGGTAGGTTCTTAGTGCTCCTACCCCTCTTTATTCTGAACAGTTCAACCCTGTTGGCTTCTGGGTTTTATACTCAGGCTTTAAGCCATAAAGAACGAGGGAGGGGGAGTAAGAGACTTGGAGCAGTTTCCTCCCCTTCTCTTTTTGATTTTGCCAATTAATTAAAGTTAGTGGTGTGAAAGGATGGGCTTTTCTTTTATGTGTGATATGAGCTCCAAATTTAGCCCCTAAGGGCTAGTCTTTTTTAGGCTTAGTCTGTGTCATTAAAACAAAGAAAGTCTCTACTTAACCAAAAGCAGGGGCTTCAAGAGAGATTCTCAGATACCAAAACCAACTGCAACGCCAATGGTTTGAGTAGAGCCATGATATTCTACCATCAAGTTAATCCCAGATGAATATTCTCTTGAAAACTGAATACGGTATAAAAGCCCTATCCCAAAAGCAGTATCACCATTTTCAATTGGGTCTTTTAAGACTGTATAATCATCAACAATACCCTCTATATTTGATGATGAGAAATTAATGTAGGGTACAAAATTTTGATACGCACCATAACCTATTCTGAAAGTATTAATTGTTATATCTGCCTCACACACCCCACCATCAATACCCCAATCAACAGAACATTTATACTTACCTGAACTGCTATATGAAAGATATAATGATGGGTAATTATCACTTTTCAAAAACAATAAATCACCTCCAATACCTATACCACCATCAAAATCTGTATCAACAGAAGAGATAAAACCTGCATAGGAGACGTGACCACCAATACTAAAGGGCAAATCATTTTGAGCATTAGCCCCTGAGGACATAGCTACAGTTAAAAGTAGGGTGAATAAAAGTGCTCTCATCTTATCTCCTTTCTAACTATTCGCCTTCAAGTAGGCATTTAGAAACTCTTCAACATATTGTTCGACCGCATCCATGACATAACTAGCATCACCTCCATGAGTTCCAATTGTTCCATTATTCCATGTACTAGCGTATCGTGTGATAAGTGAATTAAAATCATCACCAGCGAAGAAAGCTACCTCTCTATTAAAATATATATCAACAGAAAAAGCTCTTGAAATTCCATTTATCCTTACATACAAATGCTTGTCAGAATAATCTTCAGGGTTTCTCAATTTAAGCCCTACACTCTGCGCCATTAACTCAACTTTGTTTTGAACTCTTTCTGTACTTAATCCAATTTCTTCTAAATCAGTTGGAAGGTATTCAACTATAACTTTGAGTGTATCATATCCACTTATTTTCAATTCATCTTGCCCCTGTACCCTGCTACTACTGAGTGCAATAATGCATAGAATTAGGATTCCAAAATTTAAAGTTTTCATATAATCTCCCCTCAAGTTGTTGACATCAATAAATTTATAGCCTCAACAAAATAAAATTAACCTCAATAAAATGAAATTGAAATGAAGAGAGCTCTCAGATTTTTCCCCAAGAGCTCCCTGTTCAAACACTTCCCTTTTTTCCCTCTACCTCATCAAGGTGGTAGACACGTCCCGACTAACGTCGGGATGGCTTAACAACAGTGGAGAGCAGCCTGTCCCGATTTATCGGGAATTCCTCTCGTGAGCACTTTCTTTCCCTTTTTTCTAAACCCAATTCATGTGCAATCTTTTCTTATCTTTTTGAATGGGTCAACACAAATCGGCCATACAAACAAGCCTCTTTAGTATAATCTCGAATCTGATTCTGGTCTTTATAAAAGGCCTGGCCGGAATTCTTGGTAATTCTTTTGCGCTCATTGCCGATGCCATTGAATCTACTTCAGATGTATTCTCATCCCTATTGGTTTGGGCTGGTTTAAAGTATTCTCAGAAACCACCAGATGAAAATCACCCATACGGCCATGGTAAAATCGAGCCATTAGTTACCTTCCTGGTAGTTGTATTTCTTGTCGTTTCAGCTGTATTTATTGCTTTTAAGGCGATTCAGAATATAATGTCACCACAGGAACTTCCGAGTAGCTGGACACTCTGGATTCTGGGTGGAATCATCATCTGGAAAGAAATCTCCTTTCAATATGTAAACAGAAAAAGTAAGGAAACGGGAAGTACAGCTTTAAAAGCTGATGCCTGGCACCATCGCAGTGATGCCATCACATCTGTAGTAACATTCATTGGGATTGGAGCTTCTCATTTACTAGGCGAGGGTTATGAAAACCTGGAGGATTGGGCAGCACTTTTCGCTGCTGCTTTCATTCTGTACAATAGTTATCTGATTTTCAGACCAGCACTTGGAGAAATCATGGATGAGCATCAATATGATGAGCAAATTGAGAAAATCAGAAAAGCTTCAAAGGAAGTTGAGGGTGTGTTGGGTACGGAGAAATGCTTTATCAGAAAATCAGGGATGACCTATTATGTTGACCTGCACATTATTGTGAAAAGTGAGATCTCAGTGAAAGAAGGGCATGATATCGCCCATGAACTTAAAGCTCACCTACTCTATACCTTTTCGAATATCGGAAATGTGCTCATACATGTTGAGCCTGATTAAAAATAATCATGCGGAACAAATTCGACTTTCTCTGATTCAAATAGTTTATTTCAAATAAACGGAGTACTTATGTTGAACATCTTCCTTCCCCTTTTGGCATTAGCACTGGCTTTTTCAGTGATTTTCATGATCATTCTTAGAATTGCTAAACCTGAAAACAGAACATACAAAACTGCTTTGGCTCTGGGCTTATTTGGAGGATTTTTGATCCTCTGGATTGAAGGCGGGGTTGGGATAAACGGACCCTCGCATGCAGTCACAGAATGGATTGAAATAGGAGTATTTAGTATTGGAATATTAGGTGCAATTCTGGGCCGTTTTCAAGCTAAAGGAATGTCATATGCTCTGTTAGCCACTGGATTAGCTCAAATGATCGGTATTGGAGTTGCCGTCTATTTCGGACTGCACACTCTTCAAGGAAGTTCAATACCCGAAATTGCGATTATCAATTCTTTCTTCGCACTCATATTCTTTGGATCAGCTTACTTATTCAGAAAAGCTTCTACTATGAATGAAATGGATAGCGATCTATCATTAACATAATGCTAAATTTTTGCCGCTTTTTGTGCAAAACTGAATTATGAGCTATCATATGATTCAATATTTACAATGTGGGAACAATATGAATCCAATCTTACGCAATATATTAATACTCATTGGAGGCTTAATTGCCGGGAGTATTATCAATATCACATTAGTAAACCTAGGACCTTTTATTATACCATTGCCAGAGGGTGCTGATATTTCAGACATGGAAAAACTGGCTGAGAGCATGGCCTTATTCAAACCTACAAATTTCCTATTCCCATTCCTGGGACATGCCGTTGGTACTTTCGCTGGTGCTTATATAGTGGCTCGATTTGCGGCAAATAAAAAACTACTTCTCACTCTATTAGTTAGTGTATTCTTTCTGGCTGGAGGAATATCGGCCGTGAATATGCTTGGTGGACCCATGTGGTTTAATGTCACGGATTTAGTCCTTGCATATATTCCTATGGCCCTTTTAGCTGCCTATCTTGCTGGTGCTTTTTCTAAAACAGATTCTGCTGCTGATTAATATGGAAATAGGAATTGACAGTTTTGCCTCAGCTACGCTAAATCCAGAAACAGGTGAATACGAAAACCCGGTTGACGATCTCGAACGTCTCCTGGAACGCATTACTTATGCTGATGAAATGGGTCTCGATTTCTATGCCATCGGTGAGCATTATCGAAAAGAATTTCTGGATTCAGCCAATATCGTGATTCTGTCAGCAGCGGCTGCTCGAACCAAAAGAATCAAACTAAGTAGTGGGGTTACTGTACTGAGCGCAGCCGATCCAGTTCGTGTATTCCAGAATTTTGCTACTCTAGACTTGATTTCAAAAGGTAGGGCTGAAATTGTTGCAGGACGGGGCTCCTTTATTGAAGCTTATCCTCTTTTTGGTTTGGATATGAGCAGATACAATGAGCTTTTTGAGGAAAAGCTGGAGCTACTTCTGAAGATTCGGGATGAGGAAGTAGTGAACTGGGAAGGGGAATTTCGTCCCCCGCTTAAAGATCAAACCATTTACCCACGCCCTCTTCAAAAAGAACTTCCAATTTACCGTGGTGTTGGTGGTACACCGGAGTCCTTCGCCAGAGCCGGACAAATGGGTGTTCCTTTAGCCGTGGCTGTTATAGGTGGTCAAACACATCGCTTCAGACCACTTATTGATTTATACAGAAGAAGTTTTGAAGAAGCCGGACATCCCATCGAAAAACAAAAGATTACCTTGCACTCATTGGGCTTTGTAGGTGATGACTACGCTGAAAGCAGAGATACATACTTCCCCGGTTATAAAAAGATGTTTGATGATATCGGGAAAGAAAGAGGATGGCCACCGGTAACAAGGGAAGGTTTCGAAGCACAATCCGATGAAATTGGAGCTTTAGTAGTTGGAGATCCCGAACATGTAGCAAAGAAAATTCTTCGTCACTCAGAGTCATTAGGTGGAATAAATAGATTTACTTTCCAGATGGATAATCCTTTCCTGACACATGAGCAGTTGATGAATGCCATTAAACTAATTGGTGAAGAAGTCAT
>CBFHVG010000031.1:0-6084 GCA_965659005.1 uncultured Balneolaceae bacterium | reverse complement strand
CCTTTCTCAGCCATCCACAACCATAAATGACGCCCGTCAGCCCAGTTTAGACCAGTACCAATAAGTTTTGAGATAAAGGCTGTAGAATATCCCAGACCGAGGAAAAAGAAGACAAGTCCTAATGTTAAACGCATTCTTTCTTTTGCATCACCTGAATATGTAAAAGCCACGCCAAGCGCTAACAGACTCCAGCCTACAAGATTAGCACTGTGAGGTATCTCGCCAATCGAGAACCTTGCAACGTATTGGAAATGCAGTAAAATCGCGGCTACCAGATAAGCCCAGCGATTACCAATCCTAAAGAAAGCTAATGTGATCAAAACTGTGATTAGGATTGCATTAATGATGGGTAATTGATTCCCATGCATGAATGAGATGTCGACATAATTTGCGATACCTAGAGTTAGAACTACATCCTGTATCTTCAGAGTGTAATAACCCCATTCAAAGGCATGCTTTATGGTTTGCCAGATAACAAAGAGTTCGAATAGCTTAAAAAAGTAGGTGTGACCTACATGAAACTCATCATCTTTACCAAATAGATTCTCACCTAGATACGCTGTAAATCTCATTCCATGAAATATTCTGATTGTGATAGATTTGGATTAAACAATGTAGTATCCGATTTGAATAAGAGGTATGGTACAATCTCTACTCCAACACTGTCATCCCCAATAAGTCGACCGTTGACCTTCATGATCATAAGGTCTTTGTTTTGATACTGATCTTCGCCCAACATATACCTTAAAGCTGTAACTCGTTTTTCATCCCAGATTTTTGTTTTTGAAACGAAATTGGAGTAATCAATTTGGTCAACACCCATTGCTCTAATGGATACATTTTTACCAGGAAGAGTATCATAGGTTCTCATTTCCCATATTGTACTATCGGGAACATTTGTGTAATCATGAACAAGTGCACGCGTCCATGGTTGACCGGCTTTTGAAAACATAGGGTATATACTCATTGGCCAGAATTCACCAAGATGAGTGGCTACTAATACACAATTAATAATCAGTACTACATACAGTACTTTTAAAGCTTTTTGTGAAAAGGGCATAAGTCAATTATTTAAACCATCAAAATATAATATCTAATTTACTTTTAAGCACAGTTATGTTATCAATAATTCTTAGCTATTTGAGGCGTTAAATCCTTTTATATAAAAGTAGTTATTACGTACCTTTGTTGCCTCAATAGGCGAAACTATCAGCATGCACAGAATACTCAATCTCTTTAGACCCATACTTCACTTTAATTATAAGCATCCGTATTCAGTTTTATTCGTTTGCTTAATTCTTGCAGTGATCAGTTCCTATTTCGCAGTTCAGCTTAAAGTTGATACAGATATTGCAAATCTTCTTCCTAAGGATCATCCCAACGTGCTTGCTCTTGAGAATCTCAAAAATACAGTTGGTGGTGAAACTGAGATGCAGGTGGCCATTAATTCACCCAGCTTTGAAGCAAATAAGAAGTTTGCAGAGGATTTGATTCCCAAGTCCTTAGAGCTGTTCTACAACAGATATGATGACTATTATTTTAAAAGAGCTGAATTCAGAAAAGAAACTGACTTACTGAAGGATAATGCTCTTTATTTCGCTACCGAAGAAGAGTTAGATGACATTGTATGGTGGCTGGAAGATGAAATTGATGCAGCCAAGGAGGAAGCAAATCCATTCCTGGTTGATTTCGGATTTGAAGATGATGAGGAAGAAGACAGTCCTAATGCTGAGGATTTCTCTGAGAGTTACAATACTATAGTTCCATCAGAGTATCCTGTAAATGAAGACAGCACCATCATGCTGATTAAATTCTTCCCTACAGGATCAAAAAGTGACATTCAATACCTGGAAGACATGTTCGCTGTTTATGATTCATTGATAGCGACTATGGATCCTGCTTCCTATCACCCTGAAATGGAAGTACGTTATGGTGGAAGACTCAAACGTCATCTGGAGGAGTTGTCCTCCGTTATGAATGATGTTTTTAGTTCTTTTGCGGCTGGATTTAGCAGTGTTATTCTCCTTGTTATGTTCTATTTCTTCTTCAAAAAATACATTCACTACAGAAAGGGAGATAGTGATCACGCTAAACATAATTTTGGGCAACACCTGATGAGGATGCCAATACCAATTCTGATAATTGGTATACCCCTGATATTTTCTCTGATTTGGACCTTTGGACTTACATACTGGTATCTGGGAATGTTGAACACGATGACATCAGTGCTTTTTGTAATCCTATTCGGGCTAGGTATTGATTATGGTATTCATTATTACGCCAGATACATCGAATTACGATCTGAGGGAAGAGGAGTTGAAGAGGCACTATTTGTGTCGAATGAAAAAACCGGAGAAGCTATTCTGGTTAGTGCATTCACAACAGCAGCTGCTCTTTATGTTTTGATGTTTGCAGACTTCAGAGGATTCTCTGAATTCGGATTCATTTCAGGGACAGGTATTCTGCTATCACTATTTGCAATGCTCTACATAATGCCTGCGATACTGGTGATATTTGAAAAATGGAACTGGTTAATATTTAATAAACCAGAGCCAAATAAATCAGCCTTGAATGCAGTTCGCTATCCTTTTGCCAGATTGATTGTTGTAGTTGGGCTCATCATATCTGCCGTAATATTCTACAATTCAAATAGACTAAGCTTCGAGTATGATTTTAGTAATCTGGAACCCGAATTTCCAGAATATCAGGAGTTTAGAAGAGTTGCTCGACAGGCCGAAGTAAGCAAGAAGCGTAATCCTGCTTACATCATTACTGAAACGGATGAAGAAATTGATGAAGTGCTCAGTATTCTTAGGAATAAAATGGAGTCTGATACTACGAGTCCAACGATAAATAGTGTTGAAGCACTTCAGGAAAGATTTCCAATAGCTCAGCAAGATTCAGAAGAAAAACTTGAGATCATCGCGGAAATAAGGGAATTGCTGGATGATCCATTTATTGTAAATCAGGAAGGTGAAGATCTTGATAAGCTTCGTCGGGCTTCAAAACAGACTGAACCTGTTGCATTGGAAGATGTCCCAGATTATCTGAAAGCTCAATTTGTAACCAAAGATGGTGAACTGGGTAAATTTGTGATTATCTATCCAAGCGAAGGACTTTCTGATGGCAGAAAATCTATTGCATTTAAAGATGATATCGGAGCTATTGAACTGGAAGATGGAAAAACACTTTTTGCCGCTAGTACCTCATTAGTAGCAGCCTCCATGTTGGATCTCATTAGAAAGGAAAGTCCCTATATGGTTTCAGCTACCTTGCTGATTGTATTTATCTTCATGGTTATTTCTTTCCGATCTCTAAGATGGGCTATTATCTCGATGATACCACTGCTGGTAGGCTTGCTCTTCACTTTTGGAGCCATGATGATTTTCAACCTGCAATTTAATTTCTACAATCTTATAGTTCTTCCTGCTATTCTTGGGATTGGTGAGGATAATGGTGTGCATTTAGCTCACAGATACAGGGAAGAGGGTAGAAATAGTATGAGAGCTGTTCTTTCCAGTACAGGACAGCATATTACAATGGGTTCAGTTACAACTATGCTTGGTTTTGCGGGTCTTCTATTTACATCTCATCCCGGACTTCAATCATTAGGTGTGATGGCTGTTTTAGGAATTGGCATGACTCTTCTAACAGCAGTTATTTTCCTACCAGCAATGATTCAGTGGCTTGAAGACCTTAACTGGATTAAGTTTAACGGTGAGTAATCAGTTGGAGTGAACTCCAAATTCTGAAACTGAAATAGTGTAGGTTATATTCTGACCCTCAGGTGCACCGTCTTCAGGAATTCCCCCAACTTGTGCTGTTAACACAATTTCAGTTGTTTGAACAGCATCAAAGCTATACCAATAGGTCATAAAATGAGGTTTAAGCCATTGGTTATTATCCATATTCATTCTTGGATATCCACTTAAATTCTTTACAGGCATCATCTTACCTGTCTCATCTCTGTAATGAATGTCCATTGAGGTAAACCAACCATGAAACTCTGGAATTAAACCTGTATTGATGGATATTGTGGATACAGAAACAGCTTTTTCGAATAAGTATCCCACATTTACATGCTCGTTAGAACTTAAAGAAGTACCTAAGCTCACTGTTTTATAAATATCACCATCAGCTAAAAGGGGTTCTGATTTTTCTGACGCAAGTGGGGCTAAATTTTTACTGTGCACATGGATCGTAATTGGTCTGACTATTGATTGTGATCCATTTGTAGCCTGAATCTCAAAATTATACTTCCCAGGTTCATCAAAAACAGCCAGAATACTTTTATTCTTGATTATCAGGTTATCGGAATCAGAATTAATTATCTGAATAACTACGCTCTCCGGGCCACCAACATAAACCGGGTAATCGAAAGATTTACCTACTTCCACATGGAAGGAATCTCTGATATTGAATTCAAATGGAGATGTATATTTAGCATTAACAGGGATTTTATAATGAGGAATACCCTCTATGTCAATGATGCTTCCACCTTTTGCCAATATGATTTTTTCGCCCTGAATGGCCATCCGTTCTGCCATATCTGTTAAATTCGCATCTGTTAACACATCGCGTGTTATCATTTTATAGCTGTTGTTGAAGGGTTTATCCCATTTGTTATCAGGTAGAGGGAAGAGAAGTTCGTTAGGTATACCTTCGATTCCGGTAATTATGGCAACCAGGCCAACCATGGTAGCAGCCTGATTATCAGCATCCATTCCAAGAGCACAACTGAGATCAAGAGTTTTTTGTATATCACCTTCGCCGTAAAGCAATGCCAAAATTCCAAGAGCTCCATTTAATGTGGCATCTATTGGCATCCAAGCATATGGGTTATGAGTAGCTTTTTCGTAATACTCTTCTTTAATCGATTTCCTTGCAGCTAACCAGTTTTCAGGATATTGATTGTGAAGTTCTCTAACTCTATCGATTACTTGCGAAAAATGACTTTTTTGAGGAAGGACATCTTGTCCAATCTCAATGAGTTTAGTTACATCAGATTCGAAGAAAGCTGAACTATACATGGCAGCATAAACCAGAGTGGGTTCAATACCAAAATCATCATTTGTAATTTTTGCTGCAAAACGACTTTTTTCAACCGCGTAATCAATCATGCCGGGAGCAGTAAATGCCCAGATCTCATTAACTAATTGTGGATCAATTTGTGACCATTGAGAATTGAATTTCCGCGAGCCAGTAACAGGAGGGTAGTGACCGGCGTGCATGAGTGTAAGAGCCTGTCGGTTCGCTGCCCAAACGCGTTCTTTGACATGGCTCATCCATGCATCTCGAAGTTGGGCATATGTTGGTTCAATCCCATGTTCCTCCATTTGAGTGAGGTACATGTATTCGATGTCAGTATCATCATCAGAGAAAGCACCATTATGTTCCCTGACTATGTCTAGTGTCCACCCATAACCATAAGGGAAGTTATCAGGACCAGGTTCATCGATATACTGAAATTCATAACTCAGTCCATATGTATTACCTATTATCTGTCCTATCCAGGATGCATAAACTTTGGCTTTGTACTCTTCAATATCCAGATAAACATATTCATCCTGAGCCTTTGATTGGTCAAATACCAAGAATAGAATTATGGATAGAATGAGACATCTAATCATTGACAACTTTTCTCAGTTTCATGTTATACTTATCACCGGGACGGAGAAAATAAAACAGATTTTCCTCAGGTAGAGTCTTCATTGAAGAACCTTCTCTTGACCAAAAAGTACCATCATAAATTGCTATATAGGAATCTCCAATGACTTCGAATACATCTCCCTCAACAAGCATTGCTGTTCCTTCATCAATACCAACACCAAGCAGGTCAGGTTTATTCTTCAGGATATCAAACATGTCGAATATTCTATTTCTTGCAAGGTGATGTTGGTCAATGGCAATGTTTTTCACAAAGCCTAATCCTTCTTCATGATCTCCCATCATGACTTGATTATTTCTTGTATCCCCACGAGCTAAGTATGATCCCTGAATGGTTGCACCTGCGGATGAGCCAGCAATTACGCCTCCACGATCAAGTAGTTTAAACATTTCCTCATGGGCTTTTGTATTCAGAAA
>CBFHVG010000030.1:0-2130 GCA_965659005.1 uncultured Balneolaceae bacterium | reverse complement strand
CAAACCATGTCGGCCGCATTTACGCATTTCAATCATGCCAACATCAAAATGCCTAAAAAGCTGGATGATGCATTATCATGGGTATTTGTAACTCCATATATGCACAAAGTGCATCATCACTATCAGCAACCTTTAACAGATACCAACTACGGTAATATTTTCGCTGTTTGGGATCGTCTCTTTGGTACCTTCGCTCATGTAGATGACGTCGGAAACCTGACCTATGGCATTGACACACACATGGATCCCAAAGAACATGATGATGTAGTCAATCTCTTCAAGATTCCGTTTCAGAAGTATCGATCGCCAGAGGGTTCTAAGTTTTCGGATGAAGAAGAAGAGTCCTAGTCTTTATTTGGAAAGGCAGAGCTAACTAAAAAGCCTACCAATACTACAGTAAAAGCACCAACCGGATTCAACCAAAGGAATTCAATAGCTTTGGAATATCCATCCGCAACATCTGTCCATGGCAGGAAGAAAGAATAGTCACCTGTCAGTGCATTCACATATAATCTATCGAAAGTGAATACGGCAAGCATTCCTGAGATAAGACCTGTTAAAGCTCCTTTTCCATTGGCTTTCTTCACCCATAATAATAGAATGAATACCCCAAGTATTGAACCATAGAAATAGGATCCAATCTGATTGATAAGCTCTATAATGGATCGGGTTTCACCAAGAGCCAGAGCTGATAAGGTGGCCAATGCTCCCCACATTAATGTGAAGTATCGAGATTTTTTAAGATCAGCTAAGTCGGTATCAGCTTTTTTACGAAGTCGCCGATACCAGTCAACAATAGAGACCGTGGTTAGTGCATTCAGTTCAGAATCAATGGAAGACATGGCTGCAGCGAAAATACCGGCAATGACTAAACCAATGACACCAACCGGTAAAAACTGAAGTATGAAATAAGGGAAGATATAATTGGTATCGTTAACATCGGCTTGTTTGATTTCCGCCTGACGTTCAAGTTCAGCTTCGCGAACTTCATTCAGTTTCTTATCCGCTTCAACAAACCAGGCTTGATCAATTGTGGAACGAGTTGTGAGAGCCTGAGAAGCAGCCATTTGTCTTTCCTCATAAGCCTCTTCATACAGAACCGCATGCTCCTGATTTGTTTGAATATCCGTAGTTCTGAAAGTGATTGGTGCAGGCTGAAAAACGAAGAAAATGTACAACATCACCCCGAGCAAGAGGATAAAAAACTGCATTGGTACCTTGGCGTAAGCCGACATCAATAATGACTTTCTAGCATCAGCAAGAGAGCTTGTAGTTAGATAGCGTTGAACCTGAGTTTGGTCTGTCCCGAAGTAGGAGAGCATTAGGAAGAGAGCAGCAAATACACCACTCCATACATTATACTTCTCGCTCAAGTCGAAGCTTAAATCCAGGGCTGTTAGCTTATCCAAAGAGCCAGCCAGATATAGTGCTCCTTCAACACTAACATCTTTTGGAAGGTTGAACCAAATCCAGATAAAGCAAAAAACAAGACCACCCATCATAATAGTCATTTGCTTCACGTCAGTTCGAATAACACCTTCAACACCCCCCACTACTGTGTAAAGTGTAGCAATAGTACCAATAATGAGTATTGTACCAGAAAGAGGCAGATTCAGTAATAGAGATAAAACATAAGAGGGAGCAGCGATAACTGTTCCTAATGCAAGCCCACGTGAGATCAGGAAGAGTCCGGATGTCAAAAGGCGGGTTGAGATACCAAATCGTTCTTCTAGGACCTCATAGGCTGAAAATGCTTTAAGTCTGTGGAAGTAGGGCACCATCGTCATACACAGAATGATCATGGCAAAAGGAATAGCCAGATAAGTCTGAACGAATCGCATATCTTCCACATAAGCGATTCCAGTTGTGCCAATAAAAGTGATAGCAGAGGCCTGAGTTGCCATCACAGATAAACCGGCTGCCCACCAGGGCATGGATCTGCCAGCGAGTAGATAACCTTCAATATCTTTTGATTTCTTTCCTGATCGAGTTCCATCCCAAACGGTATATGCCAGAAAAGCGATAAGTACAACCCAATCAATCCAACTCATATATCAGGGCAGATTGAATGTTGAAGTGAATAAGGCAAAGAGTATGATAAACAGTATACCGATGATGAAAACGGATACA